>PLWR01000088.1 GCA_003165615.1 Acidobacteriota bacterium
AAAGGCTGGGTTTGATGAACTCCCCCTGCTGCGTGCCGCTGTCGTCGGAGGCAATGCCCCAAGCAAAGCAGCGGTCGCCCACCGCTTGGTGCAGGAGGGTCAGGCACTTGATGCTGGCATCCACCGACCGGTTCATCATCTCATGACAGGTCTCTTTCTCGGTCAAGAGCATCATCATCCACTGGTCCGGCATGCCCATGGTAACGTTTGAGCGCGGGTCTGTGATTAAGCTCAGTCCCAGAAAGCACACCCCTCCGCCCCACCCCAGCAGAGCGTAGTCTGTGCCGTCGTAAAGCTGGGAGGAGTACTCCTCGACCTGCTTTAACGTTTCGTCCGCGATGTCGTCAAGGGGGCGGAACTTCGCCGGATCAAATTCCTTCCCGCTATTGAAAGAGACATCATCGAAGTAGTAGCCGTCCTTCGGCATGCGAAATGAGGTGGGATCGCCGTTTTTGTCAAGAAGCACCCAACTTCCGTCCCCCTCTTCCCGGATGCGTGTGCCGGGCAATAAAAGCACGTCCGTGCCGGAGAAAAGGCGGCGCGGCACCCACTGACTCTCGGGGGTCATCAGGCCAGAGATCATGGAGATATCCACCGGCATCACGTCAAGGCTGAACCGCTTCCGCACCGGCTCTTCTACAACCGCAATCATGAACAGCGCGTCGGCCACGCGCGGCGTCTTGCCGAGGCCCAGCTTGCGCGACACCCGGTCGTAAGTCTCGACCGCAATCGTTGATCCTTTAAGCCCTCCCAGATCGATGGGTACCCGGTCGGCTTCCTGAAAGTTGATGGCCTTCAAAACCCGCTCTCGCGATTTCATGGCGTCAATCCTCTCGTGCTCAGATTTAGCAAAGAGACTATCACGGTGAGCCACAGCAGAGTTCAAGTTCTTCGAGTCAATACGCTAAAGCACGCCAAGGTGACGAAGGCCCTGACTGTTGATCCGGCGGCGCAGGCGCGGCAGGGCATCGCGCGGCGGGGGAGAGGTGACACCAGAATCAGAATCCTCCTTGAGTAGATGTACAGACGGTGTATATCGTTAAATCATGGGAAACATGGTACGAACTCAGATCTTCCTTACCGTAGAGCAACGGCGTCATCTGCGAGCGTGGTCCAGGCTGGAGAAGAAAACGGCCAGCGCCTTGATCCGGACTGCGATTCAGGAGCGATACGTCCACCGACCCACCCCCGCGGACTTTCGCGCCGCGCTGGACGAGACGTTTGGGTCGTGGAAGGGACGGAAAAAGTCGAGTTTGGCGATGGTTCGCGCCTTACGTCGCGGAAAATCTGCTGAGAACCTATCGGCGAAGTCACGGGATTGAACTTGGCGATGCCTTGATTGCCTCGACCGCCGTCGAACTCGGCGCCACACTCATCACCCGCAACGTCAAGCACTATCCCATGCCCGCGGTCACGGTGCTGCGACCTTATTGACAGCACAAGGATGACTATGTTCCCGCCGTTAGTTCAGGTCCTAGTCATCGCTTGCAAACGGCATTAGCCGAGACGGGCATTTGAACGTTGCGGAAATGGGTGCTGTCCTAATTTCAGATGTAGCGCCGGCTTCCAGCCGGCATTGAGCCGCCAAGATGGCGGCGCTATGTTCAAATTAGGACAGCACCCTAATAGTCGTAGTGTCGTTATATGGTGAAATGAGTTCCCAAAGGGGGGTAGTACCTTGAGGCTGGGGTATCCCTCATATCACATCCCTGCCCCGGGGTTGGCCTAGCGATGCCAATTCCTCTACCCTAATCCTTTGGTGCAGAGAGACTCATGAATACAGCACCAACACTAAGAATTCCTCTTCCCTCGCCCACTCCTCAACCGGGGAGGGGAACTATTTTCATGACAGTGCGCGGCCGAGCCACTGGTGACCGCCTGACCCATAGAACGTCGCCACAGCAAACTGCCCCACTTCCGTTGAGAATCGCGAGCCCACCTAACCCTATGATTGTAAAATGCTTAAATTAAAAACTCGGTAACCGGCTTGCGTTTCTTCGTCATTTCGATAAGAATAGCGGGCTCTAAAGTTCCTCCGAGGATGCCCAGTGCAACTGATACCCCGCGATGAGAAGTTTTACGGTCTCTTTAACGAACAAGCTGAAAACATTCACAAAGCTGCCAAGATGCTTGTCGCCCTGTTTGAGAATTACCAGGAGGTCGAAAAACAGGTTTCGGAAATCAAATTCCTGGAGCACAAGGGCGATCAGCTTACCCACGCCCTGATGAAGAAGCTGAACCGCACCTTCATTACCCCCTTCGACCGGGAAGATATTCATGCGCTGGGCTCGGCCCTCGATGACGTTCTCGACCTCATCGACGCTGCCGCCACTCGCTTCATCACTTACAAAATCAAGAAGGTCACGCCCGGGGCACAGCAACTGGCAAAGGTGATCCAGCATGGAACGGAAATCATCGTTGGTGCCGTGGCGCAATTGAACCATCCGCAGAACATGCTTGAATACTGCGAGCAGCTCACCCTGTTGGAGGAGGAAGCGGACCGCATCAAAGGCGAGTGCATTGCCCGGCTCTTTGAAGATTCCGCGGATCCCATTGAAGTGATCAAGTGGAAAGAAATCTACGAGGTTCTGGAAGCCTCCACGGATAAGGAGGAAGACGTCGCGGACGTTCTCGAATCCGTGGTCTTGAAGGCGGCCTGACGCCAACTTTAGTGACCCGTGACAAGCAACCAGCCAGCTCGTCACTTGCCACTGGTCACTCGTCACTGGTCACCAGCTAAAATGACCCCATTATTTATTTTTGCCATCATCATCGTAATTGTTGCTCTCAGCTTCGATTTCCTCAACGGCTTCCACGATGCCGCGAACTCCATCGCCACGGTGGTTTCCACGCGCGTGCTGTCGCCGCGTATCGCCGTTCTCTGGGCGGCTTTCTTTAACTTTGTCGCTGCTTTCACTTTCGGAACTGCCGTTGCCAGGACCATGGGCAAAGGGATGATCCGGCTGGAGGCCGTCAACCTCTACGTGATTCTGGCCGGCCTGTTGGGCGCCATTTTCTGGGATATCCTGACCTGGTATTACGGGTTACCCGTCAGCTCCTCTCATGCCCTCATCGGGGGATATGCCGGAGCCGCGATCGCCAAGGCGGGGTGGGGTGTCATTCTCTTGAGCGGATGGAGAAAGGTGCTTCTGTTCATCATTCTCTCCCCCGCTATCGGATTTGTATTGGGAGGCGGGCTGATGCTCGCGATTTATTGGATATTTCAATCCTGGTCCCCCCAGCGCCTCGACAAGTACTTCCGCAAGCTGCAACTCCTCTCGGCCGCCGCCTACAGCTTCGGTCACGGAACCAACGACGCGCAGAAGACCATGGGCATCATCGCCGGAACCCTCTTCTCTGCCGGTATCCTCACCCGGTTTTACATTCCGTTCTGGGTCGTGCTGATGGCCCACGCAGCCATCAGTCTGGGCACCATGGCGGGGGGCTGGCGAATTGTAAAAACCATGGGCATGAAGATCACGCGGCTGAAACCGGTGGGCGGCTTTTGCGCGGAAACGGCGGCGGCCATCAGCCTACTGGGCGCCGCCGCGGCCGGCATCCCCGTCTCCACCACCCACACCATTGCGGGCGGCATCATGGGCGTGGGCAGCGTGCAGCGCTTCACCGCCGTCCATTGGGGAGTGGCGCGCAGCATCATGTGGGCCTGGGTGCTAACCATCCCCATCTCCGGCGCCGTCTCTTACCTGCTCTTCCTCCTCATTCACCGAATCTTCCCCGCGGCGTAAATAACAAGTCCGGAGTCCGGGGTCCGGAGTCCGAGTGCGGGGACGCAGCGGCGGGTTTACCCCGCCATTTGTCGTGTCGCGCGTCCCTCGACGGTGGCGGCATAAAGCCGCCGTTACGACTGCGCGCGATGGCGGAGCCGCAAGAAATAAAGTCAACACGCAAAAGTCAATGGCCGGGGTGCCCCGTGGCCCGACCGCAAAAGGGACCTCGAAGAGATCCAATGTCATTAGCCGTGAGTGAAACTCACGGAAACGATGCGCCCCCAGGGCTTTTGACCTTCGCCTTTTGCGCTTTGCCTTTTGACTTGTTCTTGCGGCTCCCTGGCGCCGTGTTCCCTGCTCCCGCCAGGGCAAGCATCGCCTTAAGCAAGGACTGATAGACCGGCACAAACTCCGGGGCTGACTGTTTGAGCGCACTCAGGTGGCGGCCGATGGTTGCCCAGTCGCCACGCACGGCGGGGCCGGTAAGCGCCCGGCGGCTTCCCAATTCCGCAAAGTTCCGGGCCGTCTCAGCCACAAATTGCCGCAGCATGGGGTGGGAGATTCTTGACGGTACTCCCGCCTGCTTGAGCAAGTCCGCCGCTTGTGCCATCAGCGTGACGACGGTCGGGCACACGAGAAATGCCGAGAGGTGATAGAGGGTCTTATTCTCAGGCCGAATCGAAAACGCTACCCCGCCCAACAGCTTCACCCAATCTCGCGCCACGCGCAGGGCACGGCGGTCGCCCTCGACGGCCCAAAAGCAGCCGCGCAGGTTTCGCACCCCGGCTTGTGGGCTGGGGACGGTCTGATAGGGATGGAGCGAGCCGATGGCCGCACCACGCAATTTGAGGGTGTCAAGTACATCGCTCGGCAACGAGCCACAGGTGTGCAGCACCACCTTGACCCGCCAGGCGTCTTTCCCCTTTCCCAAATGAGCGAGCCCGCGCGCCACGTCGGCGATCGCGGAGTCAGAGGTTGTGATCAGCACAACTGAGGCGCTCGGCAACCTGGGGTCAGCCAACCCCGTGGGTTCTCCGTTGCCAATAAATCGCACGGCCCGGCGCGCGGCCGCAGTCTTGCGCGCAGCGACAAACGCAATGGGTACGCGTGATTGTGCCAGCAGTCGGCCCATCGCCTGCCCGATGCGCCCCGGGCCAATGATGGCAACGCTTGTATGTTGTTTCCGTGTTTGCATTCTGGGGTTCAAATCCATTTCACCGCCGAGGCACAGAGTAGCGGAGCCACAAAAGCAAGTCAAAATGCAAAAGGCAAAAGTGAGAAGCTACATCTGCAAATTTCTAGCCCAAAAACAAGGAATTGCGGTTTTGTTTTAGAGAGAGCAAAGAGAAAAACGTTCAACCTGCGCGAGTGGAAGCTGCGGGTCCTTAGTTTGTTGACCGATGGTTTTTCTCCGTCTGGCCGCCGAAACCTCTGTGTCTCTGTGTCTCAGTGGTGAAATCCTTCTTGGGTCATAATAGGCGTGGCCGTCCACTACCTGTTTTCACTTTTGCCTTTTGCCTTTTGACTTTTGACTTTCTTTTCCGTCCCCTCTGTATAAACCCTGAATTAAGAACCGCTTCGTCCTTTACCCTTTATCCTTCACCCTTTAGCTCCTTCTCGCGAAGCCCCTTAATCCGGTCGCGCAACTGGGCGGCTTTTTCAAACTCGAATTGTTTTGCCGCTTCGCGCATGCGGGTTTCGAGATTGCCAATCAACTCCTCAAGCTGATCTCCGGTGGCCGCGTTATCGTCGTCGCTTTCGAGGGGCACGGTCACGTAATCGGCTTCCACAATCGCCGCCAGCGCCATGTCCACGGGCTTGATGATGCTCTCCGGCGTGATGCCATTCTCCTCGTTGTACTCGATCTGCTTGGCGCGGCGCCGATTGGTCTCACCGATGGCGTGTTGCATGGAATCAGTGTGCCGGTCGGCATAAAGAATCGCTTTGCCGCGCAGGTGGCGCGCCGCCCGCCCCATGGTTTGAATCAGCGCCCCGGCAGAACGTAAGTAGCCTTCCTTGTCGGCATCCAGAATGGCCACCAGCGATACTTCCGGCAGGTCCAAGCCTTCGCGCAGCAGGTTGATGCCAATCAGCACGTCAAACTCACCGCGCCGCAGATCGCGCAGGATCTTGACACGTTCCAGCGTCTCAATCTCGGAATGGAGGTAGCGGCAGCGCACCCCTACTTCCGCATAATAACCCGCCAAGTCCTCCGACATGCGCTTGGTGAGGGTGGTCACCAGCACGCGCTGGTTACGCTCGGCGTGCTTGCGGATCTCGCCCAGCAGGTC
>PLWR01000629.1 GCA_003165615.1 Acidobacteriota bacterium
TTGGCCATCGCCTCCTGCAAGCGGACATCCAACGTCTGGGCCATCCCGCTCAGACGCAGCTTCTTGAGATACTCAGCCAGTTTGGCGTTCATCGTGGTTGCGATCCTTTCGGAACTGGAGTAAAGAGGCGAGCGAATAGTCGCTCAGGGGACGAATGATCGGATGCTCTTCAAGGAACTCGAACTGCTGCTGGGCCTGGCCCTTGCGCTGGAGCAGCTTGCGGACCGTCCGCAGGCGATAGGCCCCGTGGGAGAGGGCCACACGGCAGGCTTCTTCCAGGGCTTCGCTGGGGTGTTTTCCCGCCAGATTCTTCAAGCCCACCAGAACCCGCACGCCCTCCACGCCCCGCGCCTGCGTCATGGCTTCCGCCCACTGCCGGGTGTGCGGGCCAATCGTCGCGATCTGCCGCAACAAGGCGTCCGTGCCGCGTTCCACGGCGGAGACTTTTTCCTGGGGAATGTGCTCGCCTGCCGTGCGGAAGCGGCCCGGCTCCGCCTTGGCATGCACGGCCACCTGTTCCCAGCGGTCGTTATAGATGCGCACCAAGCGGCTGTCCCAACGGACCCAGAGCCGATGCCCCACGTACTCCGGCGGGGCCGAGTAGAATGCCTTGTCCACCTCCAGGTGCCCGTCGCGATGCACGCTGTGACGGGCCTCGTGAAAGAAGGGGAACCGCTCGACCGGCAGCGGCAACAACTCCCGCTGTTCCGCCTGCTCGAAGAGTTTTTCGACCTGCTGCTTCGTCGTGCCGTGGATCCGCTGGTCGGCGATCTGCGTCTCCCAGTTCAAGAGGAACTCGTTCTCCTCGACCAGGCTCGTGAAGACCCGCGCCTTCAGGGCGTTCCGTTTGACATACTTCACACCGCTTTCGATCTTGCCCTTGTGACGCGGCGTATAGGGTTTGGTGGGCAGGAACACCGTGCCGTAGTGCCGCGCGAACGATTGCAGCTTGGGATGCACCTCGGGATCGTACCAGTCGCCCCGCGCCACGGCGGCCTTGAGATTGTCGATGACCAGTCGCTTGGGCACGCCGCCGAAATGACGAAAGGCGTTCTCCAAGCAGGCCATGAACGCCTCCGAGGTCTGCCGCCATACGGCCTCGCTGTACGCCTTCCGGCTGTAGCTCAGCACGATGCGGAAGATCCAGGGACGGCGGCGTTTGCCATCCGACGTGTGAACCACCGCGCCGGTGCCGAAGTCCACCTGGGCCTCCTCGGCCGGTCCGGTCTCCATCCGCCGGAACGGCAGCGGTGTTTTGTGCCGCAGCCGGGCGATGAACCGCCGCACGCTGTAGTAGCTGGGGGCACCGTCGCGATGGTCTCCCACGAGATCCTGATGAATCCGCACCGCCTCCAAACCTTGCTCGATCTTCGCCAGGATCTCTTCCCGGAAAGCCTCGCATTCACTCTGCGGCCCGTGGGGCGGAGAACTTGCCGAGCCGGTGGGCGCGTTGGGCGGGTTCTGAGATACGGCACCCGCAGGATCGTCATCAGCGTCATTCCCGGCCGGGGACCCGCCCGGATCATCGAGCGGTTTCCCGGTGGGCGCGTTTGGCTGGCTCTGGGCCTTGATGCGGGCCAGATGCTTGCCAACCGTCTCCCGGTTCACCCCCATAAGGGCGGCGATTTCGCGGTTGGAGTGACCGGCTTTATGGAGTGTAAGGATCGTGTCGATTTCGGCCATCGTGAGTCGTTTCGCCATCTAAGGTCTCCTTCAGCAAGAGGGTTGCTGAAGGCTAGATGACGAATCTTCTCTCCTCGTAAGTGGCCGGTTCAACGCGCCCTTACGTGGCCGGTTTTACGCGCCCCGTGACAAATTCGACCTTGCCGCGCAGGAACAGGTCTTGGAGGCGCAAATCATCGCTTCGCAAAAGAAACAAGCTGCCGTGGAGCAAAGGGCCGCTAAGACCGAAGATGCCCTTGCCAAAGAGCGTCAGTTGACTTCTTCCCTTAACCAAAGATGGAGTGCGTTACGTGCAACAAAACATACTGCTTGCAGCTTGTCTGCTCCTGATCGCCAGTTGCTCCAGGATGCCACCGGCCCCGTCAGTAAGCTATCCCGCTGACCTCCTCGCCAAGTGCGATCCGTTGCCAAAATTTACGGGAACGGATTCCGACGATCTGATCGGTTACGTGCTTGACCTCGCAGGCAAATACCGGGACTGCTCAGACCGTCATTCAGGACTGGCTGATTCCGTCAAGTGACATGGCCAAGCTCACCGTCATCGAAACTGCCAGGCCCATCTGGCGGGAGGATGTAGGAGATGCAATCGTGACTATCTATTGGAAGGATGGTCAGGAAGGCACTAACGAGTCAGTCAACTACGCTTTAATGGCGGCTCTACTCGCGTTTTGGCTCAGCGCAAGAGCTGATAACGACACCGATTCCGGATAGAGAGGTTTCATGCCCTATGTTCCCCCCTACGATGATGCACAGAAAGCCGAAGCGGTCAAGCGTGTTCTCGCCGGTGAAACCGTAACCGAGGTCGCCCGATCCATCGGCACGCGGTTCCACACCGTCAAGGCGTGGGTGTATCAGGCAATGGCATCAAAGCATGGTACGCATGACGTACCACGTACTATACAAACTCCCCAGGTTTCTATCTATTCCCCTCCCCAATGTATACAAACTGACCCAATCCCGCCGCAATACATCCCTCCACCGCTTCCCCCCGTTGGCATCCGTATTGCTGTCATTTTTGACGTTCAGGCCAAACCCGGCCTCGACTTTACCTACTTGAATTACATGGGGAGGTACATTGCCGGAAAGCGCCCGGATGTTATCGTCCAGATTGGCGACTTCGCAGATATGCCCAGCCTGAATTCCTATGACCTTCCCGGCTCAAAGGGCATGGAAGGCCAGAGGTACAAGGAAGACATTCTAGCCGTACACCATGCCATGAAAGCCCTCATGGGCCCAATACAGGCTGAAATGAAAAAGGGATGGAAGCCCCGGCTAGTGCTTACCCTCGGCAACCATGAGGATCGAATTTNNGAAACTAGATGGCTGCATTGGCCTTCCTGATCTTGAATATGAACGCTGGGGCTGGGAAGTCTTTCCCTTCCTTGAACCCGTAATAATCGAAGGCGTAGCTTTCTGCCATTTCTTCACGTCAGGCATTATGGGAAGGCCAATCACTTCCGCAAGAGCTATTCTGACGAAGAAACACATGTCCTGTCTAGCCGGGCATCAGCAGGGAAAAGACATCGCCTATGGGCGCAGGGCTGACGGCAAAGAAATGACCGCCATCATCTGCGGTTCATCCTATGAGCATGATGAAAACTACCTGAACTTTCAGACCAACACC
This sequence comes from Acidobacteriota bacterium, assembly GCA_003165615.1. The sequence continues at coordinate 3,308 of PLWR01000629.1, forward strand.
CACTGGCGCGGAATTTACATCTTAAATGATGTGACGGATGGAACCTTCGATGAAATGGCAATAAGCATCAAGTACCTACGCCGCAGATATTCAGAAGGCATCAAGGAGGATTTGTATGAAAGCTAAGGAGATTCTCGAAACCGCAAGCAACCTTGTCACCGGCGACCGCCACGAACAACATGGCGACATGGCACAGAATCACAAAAACATTGCCTTGCTCTGGTCAGCTTACCTTGAAATCCCAATCACCCCGGCACAAGCAGCCGGAATGATGATCCTCCTCAAAGTCGCTCGCACCAAACTAGGCGAACCTAACCCGGACAACTTCGTTGATTGTTGCGGATACGCGGCCATCATGGGGGAGCTATGCCAATAATCCTGCACAACGTAAGGAAATGCTCGTTCTGCCAGCGCCTTTGGTTCTTTGCTTGCGTTTCCCCGGCTCCTCTGGCCCTGATCGCCCTGCTCCTGTTTCTACTTTGCGGTTGCGCATGCCCCCAAACTGAGGCATACTGCCCGCCGTCCTACACGATGGCTGAGAAATGACGAATCCAAGCCCCTTATTTGTGGCAAAAGAAGCCAACATGATGGCAACCAGAGCGCACGGAGCCGATGCCGTTTTGTTTCAGAAAGTGGCCCTTGTCAGCATGTGCGTCATGGCGGCTGCTGGAGCTTCACAAATCATGCTTCAAGT
>PLWR01000105.1 GCA_003165615.1 Acidobacteriota bacterium
GCCCCTTCGTGCTGGGAAGCTGTGAACGCAAACGGCGGTCCTGCGAGCAGGCAAAACGCAAGGCCCGCGCAAAGGCTTTGAAGAGGGCTTCAATGGCGTGGTGGCTCGACCGTCCATAGGCGACCTTCAAGTGTACGTTTGCCAAGGCAGTGGTGGTGAAGCCATGAAAGAAATNNCATCCATCGGCATCAGGAAATAACCAGCGCGATTGATACCCTTCTTTGCGCCCAGCGCCTCGCGCAGAAGTTGGCCAAGAACGATGCCCACGTCCTCCACGGTGTGATGCTGATCCACCTCCAGGTCGCCGCGCGCCTCGAGATCCAGGTCAAATCCACCATGCCGGGTGAAAAGTTCAAGCATGTGGTCAAGGAAGCGAATGCCCGTCGAGATCTTGTAAATGCCGCGCCCGTCCAGGTTCAGGCGTGCGCGGATATCGGTCTCGGCGGTCTTGCGGTGCAGGGAGGCGATGCGCGCTTTCATGCGAACCATCCTGTGGAAGAATAGGAGACCATGTTTTTCCAGGCCCGTGCGCCATGGGGCGTCTGGATGAGATTTTGCAGGCGCTGAAGTTCAGCCATCAGCCGGCGTGTTTGCGCCTGCGAGCCAATGGTGAATCGCAGATAACCCTTCAGGTGCGGGTCATAACTCCAGTCGCGCACCAGGATCTTCTTTTCGCGCAGCTTGCGGGCGATTTCCGGAGCGTGCTCGCCCACCCGCGTCAGGACGAAATTCGCGGAACTGGGGACGTAGGGAATCTTATGGGCCTCGAGCCATCGGCAAAAGCCGGCGCGGTTGGTGCGGATGGTCTCCGCATATTTGCGCACCTGAGCCGCGTAACGAATGGCAATGCACGCACATATCAGGGCGAGCGAGTTCACCGCAAAGGGATTCTGCCCGCGTTGCAAGGGGTCAATGAGCTGGGGGTTGGCAAAGAGGCAACCCATGCGGAGCGCGGCCAGTCCGAAGGCTTTTGAAAACGTCCGCGTCACAATCAGGTTCGGATACTTGCGAATCCACGGCAGAATGGTCTGACCGGAGAAATCCTGATAAGCCTCATCGACCAGCACCACCGTATCCGGAGCAGCCAGTAGAATCGCCTTCAACGCGGCTTTGGGAATCTGGGTTCCAGTGGGATTGTTGGGGTTGGCCAGAGCCACCCAACGCACTTTGTGCTTTTTCAACGTGGCGACGAATTCATCCGTGGGCAAGCGGAACTGCTCATCGTAGCGAATGCGCAAGGTTTTCCCGCCCGCGACATTGTTGAAGAATTCGTATACGGGAAATGTGGGTGCCGGCACCAGCAGCGTGTCACCGGGGTCGACGAAGGTGTCGCAGACCATTTTCAGCGCGTCGTCAGTGCCGTTGGCGAGAAGCATCTCCTCCGGCTTCACGCGAAAATAAGCAGCGAGCGTGTGACGCCCTTCGTCGTACTCGGGATAGCGCGTCATCATTTCCGGGTCCAGGGCGCGCCGCAAGGCGCGAATAACCTGGGGCGGGCAGCCCACCGTATTCTCGTTGAAGTCCAGCCGCATCTTGCCGCCGCGGCCCTCTTGGGGAGGACGGTACTTCTTCAAGGTTTCAATGGCCTGGCGGGGTCGAATCATTTGCTAAGTCCTAAGGAGTTCCCAAATGCGCATTGTGGATAGTCCACACATAAGGGCGGATGCCCGTAAGATTTCAATGGCTTATATTTCTTTTAACTTACAGATTGTATTGCACTTAGCTGTCGAAAGCGTTCCGGGAGATCGAGATTTCCGTGCTTCAGACATTTTGCCGCAAATCATCGCCCAAAGCATACGATTGTGAGCGTCAATTTGTCGGCTACATACCATTTCGTGAACATCCCTCAGCGTTGGACGCCTTTCTCCGCAAAGCGGGTCTGGACGGAATAGGCGTGCGCTTTCAGCCCCTCGGTGTTTGCCAGCGTGACGAGGGTCTTCTCGAGTCCTGCCAGCCCGCGCGGACTGAGCCGTTGGACGGAAATGGCCTTCACAAAATCAGCGGCGCTGAGGCCACCGCGCAAACGTGCCGCGCCGCTGGTGGGAAGAATATGATTCGTGCCCGAGGCATAATCTCCCGCGGCAACCGGGCTGTAGGCTCCCAGAAAAATGGACCCGGCGGATTGCACGCGTCCCAGCAATGACGTGGCCCCCTCGAAAAGCGTAAGGTGTTCGGGAGCGAGTCGATTGACGAGTTCCGCGGCCTCGGCCATGTCGCGGGTGACGATAATCCGGCCTTGTGCAGTGAGTGACTCGCCCGCGAGCGGCAACTCCAGCCGCGTGACAATGCCCCGCGCCGCTGCCTGCACCTGAAGCGCCAATTTGAGGGAGGGGGTGATGAAAATCGCCACGGCATCAGGGTCGTGTTCAGCCTGGGCAACCAAATCCGCCGCGATCCATTCCGGTTTGCCGCGCCCGCCCACCAGCACCAGTTCCGACGGTCCGGCGATGAAATCGATGCCGCACTCGCCGGCCACCAGTTTCTTGGCGGCGGCAACGTAGCGGTTTCCCGGCCCTACGATCTTGTCGACGCGCGGCACGGACTCCGTCCCGAAAGCGAAGGCAGCAATGGCCTGGGCACCACCCAGGCGATAGATTTTCTTTACGCCCAACAGGTCCGCAGCCACCAGCACGGCGGGGGCGGGCCGCGGTGAGGTCACGATCACTTCGCTGACTCCTGCCTCCTGCGCGGGGATCACGCTCATGAGCACCGTCGAAGGCAGTGGAAAGCGCCCCCCGGGAACGTAACAGGCGACGCGCTCGAGCGGCCGAATGATTTGCCCAACGCTGACGCCGGGGCGTGTGAAGCACGTCCACGGCCGTGGCAACTGACGGCGCGCTGCTTGGCGAATGTTTGCCGCCGCCACTCCCACCGCTGCCACAAAATCGCGGGGAACCTCGCGATAGGCGGCGCGAATCTCCTCGCGAGAAACTGTGAACCCGGTTTTGCGCAGATCGAGGTGGTCAAACTTCTTCGCGTATCGGAGGAGCGCCCGGTCGCCGTGGCGCCGAATGTCCTCAAGGATCGGGCGTACCACCGCCTCAGCCTCCGTCAAGGTCGTGGAGCGCGCACGGAGCAGCTTATTAATCGAATTAGTATCCCCTGATCTAATAATATCCAGCATTTGAATCCCGTACTACTTCCCAGCCCCGACGGGGCGAACCAGCAAAGCCCAGGCCAACGGCCAATGGGCGTTAACATCAGCGAAGTGGCCTTATCCGAAGCCACGGCAGTGGCGACATCCTGTAGCCCACGGCGAGCCAGCCGTGGGATGCAGACTTGTCCAAATTACGATTCTGCCACGGACCGATGACCTGCGGCTTCGCCGCTTGCTATGCGGAAAGGC
>PLWR01000307.1 GCA_003165615.1 Acidobacteriota bacterium
CTCTTGAAGATGCGGACATTCCCGGATTCAACCATATAAAGGCCCGAGCAGGGCGCGCCTTCGCCAAATACGATTTCGCCCGCGGTGAATCGACGGGAAACAGTACGCTGGGCCAGAAAACCCAACTCGATTTCCGTCAACCCGGAGAAGAGCGGAACCTTCGCCAGCGTTTGCCGAAGTTTGGTTGCCGAGTCCGACCCGGTTGGCATTTTATCAAATCCCCAGTGCTATCCGCCGGAAGAGCGTTTGGCGCCGGAAACCTGCGCTTCCAATTCAGCGATGTCGAGCACAATAACTTTTCGCCGCTCCAGGCGGATGATGCCGCGATCCACAAAACGCCGCAAGTTGCGCGAAACCAGGTCGCGCACCGTGCCGATTTCCGCGCCGATTTCCTGGTTGGTCTCTTCCAGGGGGAACTCGATCCCCCGCCGGGTGCGAACGCCCAACTTCAAAGCCCGCTCCCGCAGGAAGCGCGCCAGGCGATGGCTGACCTCTTTGAGTGAAAGCTCTTCCACCAGGCTGGTGAGGTAGCGGAAGCGCCAGGCAAGCGAGCGGATGACGGCAAAGGACACTTCGGAATTCCGCTGGCACAGTTCCAGAAATTCCCGCTTGGGAAGAAAGAGGAGCGTGGAATCCTCCGCCGCGACGGCGGATGCGGGGAATGTTCCTCCGTCGAAAACAGAAAGCTCGCCTACGGTCGAACCGGCGCGCTCGTTTACCAGCACCTGCTCACGCCCGTTTTCAGCCATCTTGAAGAGTTTGATGGTACCTGACTGCACGACAAACAAGCCTTCGCACGGGTCGCCCTCGGCCACCAGCATTTCATCTTTAGGGACGCGCCGCACCACACAATGGCTGGCGAGCAGTTTCAATTCCTCGGCGCGCAGAACGGCGAAGAACGAAACCCGACGCAGGGTTTCGACGGGATCGAGAGCGGGTATAACCATCGTCCTGAGCTCAGCGGGCATATCGCGCGCGTCAACCTCAATTTCAAAATTAGACAAGGGCCCAGATTCATCAGGTTATCAAACCCTGTCCCGAAAGGCACGACTTAAGTCATCGCCACGCATTTCACATTCGAGTAAGCTTCTAACAACGAGGGCCGAAACCGTTTGCAAAAATTGAAAGACCCTCTGGAGGAAGTTTCATGGCGTACATCATCGCTGAGCCTTGTATCAACACCAAAGACACCGCCTGTGTGGACGTTTGTCCGGTCGATTGCATCCACCCACGCAAAGATGAGGCGAACTTCGCCGAAGTGCCGATGCTCTACATCGACCCGGTGGAGTGCATTGACTGCGGCGCGTGCGTCCCGGTCTGCCCCGTCTCCGCCATTTTCCCCCTGGATGACCTGCCGGAAAAGTGGAAGAGCTTTACCGAGGTCAACGCGAAGTACTACCAGAAATAACCCACGCCCCGCTCATAGCAATTGAACGCTGAGCCCTGGTATTTTTGAGAAGCTTCGCCCGTCGCGGGTGGCCACCGCGTAATTCCTGGCGATAGCGGTGGCCCCGATCATCAGGTCGCGCTCGCCGACGGCAATGCCGCGCTTGGCAAGGTCGGCCCACAGTGAGGCATGCACCCTGGCCGCGGTGAGATCAAAAGCGATCACCGGAAGCTGCGCGAGCAAACCCTCAACGAACGCCTGACGCCGGTGGCGCTGGGCCGCCGTCTTTGCCCGATATATACCGTGCAATAATTCGGATGCGGTCACCGCCGAAATCGCCACATCCTCCTCACCATAACGAGCCGTGAAAGCGTCGAGGGAAAGATCTCCACGCTCGGCGGCGATCAGAACACTCGAATCGATCAGCGTGGCCATTTTGACTCTGCCACTTTGGGTTGTTTCTTCGCCAGGCTTTCCGCCAAGGTGAGATATTCCTTGTCCGGCGCGGGCAGTGAACGCAGCAGATTCGCCAGTTCTCCGCCGGTGAACTTCGGCGGCATTGCCGGCAGAATTTCGCAGATGGGCTTGCCACCGCGTTCCACGATAAAACTCTCGCCCCGGTAGCGGACCCGGTTCATCAGCTCGGAGAATCTACGGGCGGTTTCCGTTGCGGAAATGCGTAATTTCATAGAATCAGATTTACATATTTTGCCGGCAGCCGTCAAGTCCCGGTGGCGGATCGACGAACCATGGTCTTCCCCGCTAGGGTGCGGCAGGTTTGCGATTGCCGAGGGCGTCCACCTGGCCGTTCATCTCTTCCGGGGGTTCGCCGCCCCTCATGCTCTGGGCCACGATGAGCTGGCGCACTTCGCCGCGCAGGGCCGGCCATTTCAATCCGAACACCATTGAGCCCACGATGCAAAGAGCGCCTCCCAGCGCCACGGTCCGGGGCGCACCGATGCGGTGGGCGATGGCTCCCGCCGACAAGGCGCCGAACGGGGCCATGCCCATGAACATCATGGAGTAGACGGACATCACGCGCCCCCGCAAAGCGTCAGACACCATGGTTTGGATCAGGGTGTTGGAACTCGCCATCTGGATCAACATGCAAAAGCCCGCCGGCAAAAGCAGGGCGACGGAAAGGGGCAGCGAACGCGAGAACGAAAACAGGATCAGGCTCAAGCCGAAACCGGTGGAGGCGTAGTTAATCCAGCGTCCCAGGCCGCGCACCTCGCGCCGCGCGGCCATCACCAGCGTAGCGGCCAGCGCGCCCACGCCCGTGGAACCCATCAGCAAGCCCAGGCCGCGCGCGTCAGAATGCAGAATCTTGTCGGCAAAGACGGGCATCAGCACCGCGTAAGGCATGCCCGTCAGGCTGACCAGTCCGAGCAGAAGCAGCAGGGCGCGGATGGGCCCGGTGTGTACCACAAAACGGAATCCTTCCAGAACGCTCTCGAGGCCGGAAGCCCTCCGCCCGGAGCGCTGGCGCGGCGTGACAATCATGAGCAGCAGGCAGACGATTACGGCAATATAACTCACCCCGTTGGCGAAGAAGCACCAGCCTTCGCCGATGGCCGCCACCGTGATGCCGGCAATGGCGGGCCCCAGAATGCGGGCGCCGTTAAACATGGCAGAATTCAGCGCGATGGCATTGATCAGGTCTTCCGGAACCACCATTTCGATGATAAACGCCTGGCGCGCCGGGATATCGAACGCATTCACCACGCCCAGTAGCGACGCCAGCAGCATGACTTCCCAGACGTGGATGTGCCCGAGCAAGGTCAGCCCCGCAAGGATCAAGGCGAGCAACATCGCGGTGGTTTGCGTGGCAATGACCGTGCGATAGCGGCTGTAACGGTCTGCGAACAATCCCCCCAGGGGGGCGAAGAGGAAAACCGGAATCTGTCCCGAGAACCCCACCAACCCCAGGAGCAACGGCGACTTGGTGAGCCGATAGACGAGCCACGCCTGCGCAATCGACTGCATCCAGGTGCCAATCAAGGAGATGATCTGGCCGCAGAAAAACAGCCGGTAATTGCGGTGCCCCAACGCGCGGAACATCGCGGGCAGCCGCGAAACGGGTTTTGCCGGAAGGGTTTGAGTACTCAGAGCCGCCGTCCACTTTCAGTTTCGTCGAACAGGCTTTAAGGATCCCTGATTATCATAACATTTTATGCCGCTCAGTCCTCAGCGTGGAACGGCGGGTGATTGCCTGGGTAAAATTGTAGTTTGGTTAGGGTGGAACTATTGTGAGGCAGGCGCGACGAAATCAACGCCGCGATCACCGTTCACACGCTCGGTAGCGGCGACGTCAAGTTCGGCGAGCGGCACTTGCCGCGTTCGCTGGTCCAGAAAAACCCAGAGCGTCTTGCCCTGGATCGCGTAGTTCTGCACTTCCAATTGATGGCCGTCGCGATAAACAAGGACAGTCGTAGGAAGCTTTTCCGCCCCCACAGCAGGCTCTGTAGAGAGAGCACTTCGGGAGTCGCGCAGAGCCTGGTCCTCACGCAACAATTCAACTTCCGTCGCCAGGCTGCCGAGTTGGGCTGCGAGTTGAGGGTCTTGATCCGGTTCGGGAGCGGGTGGAGCAGTTTCTTCGGTCTGGTATCCCCCCGAGGGGAGCCAATAAGGATAGACAGGTTCAACGCCCAAAGAGGGGCGTCCGGTAAAGTATTGCCGGCAGTAAAAAGAACCGGAATAGGATGGGTTCAGAAGACAGGCCGATTCACCGGGATCAATCAGGGACGTGCCCTTCACTGGCGAAAAGTTAATCCTTAGATTAGAAGCGTTGGAGGTCGCCGACCGCGCTTGCCGGGGCATCACCGGCCTTCGAGGCGCGGCGGGAACGCTTCGGTAATAACCTCCGGAACCTGCAAAGGAGCGGGGCGCGCCGCGGGGCTGCGCATCGAGACACAAGGGTGTTAGAAGACCTGCCAGAACAAGCGCGTTGGCGAGAAAGCCACGCATGAGTCCATTCTACCAAAAAATCGGGGGTCAAGACATTTCTTATTGAGCATTGGTAGTGGTGTCATTGGCGTGACACGGGCGCTCCCAGGTGCCGTCATTCCCGCGAAGGCGGGAATCCACTCCGCCAGCCATTGGAATTGCGCCGACGACGAACTGGATTCCCGCCTTCGGGGGAATGACGGTCTTTCGAAGGGGATTCCCATTCCAAATGACACCAGCACCTGAGCAATTTTCATTGGCCGGGATGAGCGCCCGGGTGCAAAATAGGAAGGGATACGAAGAAGGCGTGAGCGTCCGGGAGGGCCAACTTCCCGCTACTCTGGACGACTCGGACGCCAGGCGCTCCGCTCCTTGTAATATCCAATTATGCCGGGGGCGCGTCAGGCAGACGGGGAAGTAACATTAACAAAGGCTCAAAGGGCGTCAAAGAACGTAATAGAGGCTTAGTGGGGAGAGAGTTCATATGCGCGTGAAAACCCATTCCTGTGCTCACAAATGTCCGATCGCTGGCCGGTGGTTCCAATGGAATGGAGATCTAGTCCGGCTACACAGAATCTGGCGACATCAAGTCTTGCGACACGAAGTCTGGGGCGTTATGGCGCTATTCGGTGCCTTGCTCTGCCCCTTGGCGTTGCCAGTGAATTCAGCGGGACAAGATATAGATTCCCCGGGCCCGGATGGGCGCGATGGCACGCTACAGCTTGCTCAGCCCGTGGAGCCCGGCCAGGCCTCACCCCACCTCACCATCACTCTGCAAGATGCTCTGGAACGCGCCGAGAAGATTGACGCCGCCTATTCCGCCGCCGCAACTGACGCCAAGCTGGCGAAGGAGGATCGTGTGCAAGCGCGCGCCACCGCTCTTCCCTCATTGAGCATGCAAACTTCCGCCTTACTCACACAGGGCAACGGTAAAGTCCCTGAGGGGAGATTCGTCACCAACGATGGCGTCCACGTTTACCGCCAATGGGCGGTGGTGCACCAGGATTTTTCCATGAGCTCCCTGACCATGGTGGGCGACCGTCGGGGTGCAGCGGGCGAAGCCTTAGCGAGGGCCAAAGCGGAAATCGCGCACCGTGGATTGAAGCTTACGGTCACCAAGGATTATTACGCCCTGATTGTTTCCCAGCGCGCCTACGCGACCGCGCAGGAAGGCTTGCGGCAGGCGCAACATTTCCTCGACATGACCCGGGAGCAGGAAAGCCAGGGCCAGATCGCGCACAGTGATGTTCTCAAAGCCCAGATTCAGTTTGACCAGCAGAAGGTGGCCTTGCAGGAAGCCCAGTTGCAAATGGAAAAGGACCGCCTTACCCTAGCCGTCCTGATTTTTCCGGCCTTCACGGAGAATTTCTCGTTGGTCGATGACCTTGACCAGGGGCCGAGCCTGCCGTCGTTCACGGACGTGAAGGTCATGGCGGAGAATGAAAATCAGGACCTGCGCGTCGCCATGGAAGCCCTGAGGGCCTCGAGTCTCGACGTATCCGCCGCGCGCTCCGCCCTGCTTCCCTCCGTCTCGACGGACCTCGACTATGGCATTGAAGCCAACGCTTTCGCATTGCGCAGCGTTAACAGCGCTTTTCCGGAAAAGGGTCCGCTTCCCAACGCCGGATACTTTGCCACAATAACTTTGAATCTCCCCGTGTGGGACTGGGGCTCGCTCCACAGCAAACTGCGCCAGGCGGAATACCGCCGCCAGCAGGCGCGTGTGGAATTGACCCAGGCGCAGCGCCAGATGGTCAGTGACCTGTATTCCACCTATGACGAAGCCCAGACGGCCAAGTCCGCGGTGGCGATGCTGCGAGAATCCGCTGATCTGGGGAGTGAAAGTTTGCGCCTGACCGTGTTAAGGTACCAGTCGGGTCAGGCGTCCGCGCTGGAAGTTGTGGACGCGCAAAACACCTTTTCCCAGGCCCGCAATGCGTATGACAATGCCCAGGCGCGCTACCGGATGGCGCTGGCGCAATTGCAAACACTGACGGGATCGTTCTGACCGCATTGAGAATTTCTTCCCTCGCCCCCTTGGGGGAGAGGGGGGACCGCAAGGCGGGGGGTGAGGGGGTCGGTACAAACCCAGAGACAAGATGGGGCAGATGCAAAAGTAGGTCAAAACGCAAAGTGCAAAACGCAAAAGTGGGGAGCCCTACGCGCCACCCTTTGTACGGACTACAATCGTGAACAATTCTTCTCCCTCGCCCCTTTGGGGGAGAGGGGGAACCGCAAGGCGGGGGGGGTGAGGGGGTCGGTACAAACCTAGAGACAAGATGGGTCAGATGCAAAAGTAGGTCAAAACGCAAAGTGCGAAAGTTAAAAGCCTTACGCCATAACATGGCAATGGGAACAAGAGATCGTGGGTTTGAAATAGAGGGATAAGATGGAATTAAGCCTTACAGTTTTGACCCCCTCACCCGCCCCGCCCCGGCTGATGAAAGCGCCGGTTGCGGGCCACCCTCTCCCCCAGGGGGGCGAGGGAAGTAAATTCAATTCGATCACATTCTGGATCCGCAACCGTTCCGCAAGCGTCCATGGAGACCGCCCCGCCAGGGGCGGACTGCCGCGACGGCACGCGGTCATCTCCGGAATTGTTTTGGCCACCCTCGCCCTCGTTCCAGCCTGCACCCAGAAGAAAGCTCCGGCCGTTGCACCCACGGTCACGGTTCAGGTTGTGCCCGCTGAGAGTGGAAAGATCGAGCGCAAGATCACGGCGGATGCGGTGATTTACCCTCTTCGCCAAGCGGCGCTGGTCCCCAAGATTAACGCTCCCGTGCACCAGTTCTATGTTGAACGTGGCAGCCATGTGCGCGCGGGTGAATTGCTGGCTCAACTGGAGAATCAGGATCTGCTGGCCGCCAAGACCGACAACGAGGGCGCGTACCAGCAGGCCGAGGCGGCCTACGAAACCGCCACCAAGCAGTCTTTGCCCGAGGAAACTCAGAAAGCCGAACTGGACGCCAAAGCCGCCAAAGAAGTCATGCAGGCTGCGCAAAAGGCCTATGCGAGCCAGCAGAAGCTTCTTCAGCAGGGAGCGGTGGCGCGCAAGTCGGTGGACGACGCGAATGTCGCATTTATCCAAGCCCGCAATCAATACGACATTGCCCGCCGCCACCTTGAATCGCTTCAGAAGCTCGGCACCGCACAGGGCATGAAATCCGCCGAGGGGCAACTGACCTCCGCCAAAGGGAAGTATCTGGGGGCGCAGGCGCAACTGAGCTACGCGGAAATTCGCAGCCCCATCGACGGGGTAGTGACGGACCGGCCTCTTTATGCCGGTGAAATGGCAGCGGCCGGCGCGCCGCTGATTACGGTCATGGATGTTTCGCAAGTTGTGGCTCGGGCCCACATCGATCAGCAGCAGGCTGCAGCGCTCAAGGTGGGCGATACCGCGGAAATCGCCGCGCCCGGCATTGCGGAAAGCCTCTCCGGCAAGGTCACGATGATCAGCCCGGCCCTGGACCCCGGAAGCACCACGGTGGAGGTTTGGGTGCAAGCCGCCAACCCGCAGGAGCGCGTCCGCCCGGGAGGCAGTGCGCGCGTCACCATCATTGCGGAAACTGTGCCCAAGGCGGTGGTGATTCCCGCCGTTGCCGTGCTGACCGCCGCGGATGGCGGCGCTTCCGTGATGGTGGTGGACGATCAGAACAAACCCCAAGCGAGAAACGTGAAGCTGGGCATCCGCGATGGAGACGAAATCCAGATTACGGCAGGGATCCAAGCGGGCGAGCGAGTGGTAACCGTGGGCGCTTACGACCTCTCCAAGGAAGACCCCGACGTTTTGGAAAAGACCACGGTGTTAATCGCAACGCCGTCAACCACGGACCCCGATAAGGGGGGCGGCGAAAGCAAGGCCCAGGCCACCAGTGGCGGGGATAAATAACGGAAACCTGCACCCTGTAGCGGCGCGCGGAGTTCACCCCGCCCGCCATTCCCTGTAACCCCCCCGTCGCCTCCGGCGCCACCCACCCTGAATCAGGAGGGGGGGGCGCGTTGAGCGCCGGGGTGGTACTGATCAGGAGATCACGCGGTGGCACTGGACAGGTGGTAGCTCGAACCTGTTTTTGAGGTCCGCGGCTTTTCGTGTTCAAATGGAAAGGAACCGCGGACCGGAAGAACAGGTCTGCATTACGCCGATTCAGGGAGCGTTTGGTGAAATCGGAATCGAATTACTGGTTTGTGCGCCATTCCAAATCGATCATCTTCCTCATCCTCACCCTGGCGTTGGTAGGCGCGTATCTGGCTTTCACCATTCCCGTTTCCGTGTTTCCCTCCACAAATTTTCCCCGCGTCATCATTGGGGTTGACAACGGCGTCATGCCCATCGACCAGATGATGGTCACGATCACCCGGCCGCTGGAGGAAGCCGTCAACGGTGTGCCAGGGTTGCAGAGCGTGCAATCCGTCACCAGCCGCGGCTCGGCGGAAATTGATCTGTATTTCGATTGGCACGTGGACATGTTTCAGACCCTCGAACGGGTGAATTCCGCCGCCAACGCGGTGCAGAGTTCCCTGCCGTCATCCGTCCACATTGAAACCCATCGGCTGACGTTTGCAAGTTTTCCCATTCTGGGTTACAGCCTCACTTCCGACAGCGTGCCGCAAACCGATCTGTGGGAGATGGCGACCTATGACATCAAGCCGCGGCTGAACCGGCTGGACGGCGTCTCCACCGTCATCGTGCAGGGAGGCGAGGAGCCGGAATTCCAGATCAGCCCGGAACCCGCCAAGCTCCTTGAAACTCACGTGACGGTCACCGACATTCTGGAGGCCGTCCGGCGCACGAACCTCATCGATTCCCCCGGCCTCATGGAGCGCAATCACCAGCTCTTTTTGGGATTGGTCAGCTCGCAGGTCCACACGCCGGAAGAGATTTCCGACATCGTGGTGAAAACCACCAAAGACGGCGTCCCCATCCGCATCAGTGAAATTGGAGCGGTGGGCCCGTCAGTGAAGCCTGTTCACACCATCGTGACGGCTGACACCAAGCCCGCGGTGCTGCTCAGCATTAATCGCCAGCCGGACAGCAACACGGTGCAGGTGGCGCAGGAAGTCCGCGACGAAATCGCGCAGATCCTGCCCACCCTTCCGCGTGGCGTGCATCTGCGACCTTTCTATGATCAATCCACGATTGTCACGGAAGCGATCAATAGCGTACGCGACGCTATCCTAATTGGGTTGATCCTGTCTTCCATCATCATGATCCTCTTCCTGCGTGATTGGGGCACATCGCTCGTGGCCGGTCTGGTGATTCCGGTCACCGTGCTTATAACCTTCATCGCCCTCAAGGCGCTGGGCGAAAGTTTCAACCTGATGACCTTGGGCGGCCTGGCTGCGGCGGTGGGGTTGGTGATTGACGATGCCATTGTGGTGGTGGAGAACATTGTTCTCCATCGCGACGCCGGTGAAGGCCGCGTGGAGGCCATCCGCCAGGCCCTCAAGGAAATCACTGTGCCGCTGGTGGGGTCCACCGTGACCCCCGTGGTGGTTTTCCTTCCCCTCATTTCCATAACCGGCGTCACCGGAACATTCTTTCGCGCTCTTGCCGTAACCATGGGGGTCTCACTTTTCACATCTTTAGGATTGGCGCTGGCCTGGACGCCCAACCTGGCGCTGCACCTTTTACGCCGCAAGCAAGGTGCAGAGCAAGTCGCCGCGGCGGACTCCACTTTGATTGGCACTGGGTTGCCCGCCGGGGACGAAAAGGTAGAGTTGGGGCGTCTGATGGCGGCGGAAGAAGCTTCCATGACGGGATTCTTCGGCAAAGTCATTCGCTTCTATGAACGCTGGTTGCGGCGCGCCCTGGAGCATCCGGTGTGGCTGGCGGCTTTGTGCGGGGTGCTTATCATCGCCTCCTACCTCTGCTATCGCAGCCTGGGCACGGACCTGCTGCCCGCCATGGACGAAGGGGGATTCATTCTGGATTACGTGACCCCGCCCGGCAGTTCGCTTCAGGAGACGGACCGTATGGTCACTAACATGGAGCGAATCTGCCGCGCGATTCCGGAGGTGGAAAGCACTTCGCGGCGTACGGGTCTGCAATTGGGGCTGGCGGCGGTGACCGAAGCCAACACCGGCGATATCTCCGTCAAGCTCAAGGATAAGCGCTCACGCAGCATCGACGAAATCATCAGCGAGGTGCGCGCCAAGGTGGTGAAAGAGGAACCCCAGGTGGACGTGGAATTCACCCAGGTGCTTCAGGACATGATCAACGATCTCACCGGGGCGCCGCAGCCGATTCAAATCAAATTGTTTTCCCCGGATGGCGACCTGCTGAAGCAATGGGCGCCGCAGGTGGCCGACGCCATCGGCAAGATCCAGATCGGCGGCAAGAAGCCGGTGGTGGACGTGGAGAATGGAATTGATAACACCACCAGCGGTCCGGCCATGGTTTTTCAGGTAAATCCTCAAACCGCGGCGCGCTCAGGATTCACCACTGAGGAAGTGGAACTGGACGCCTCAGCGGTGCTGGAGGGCGAACCTGCCGCCACTCCCATCATCCTCAATGGCCGTCCGCGCACGCTGCGAGTGCGCTTTCCCGAGATGAACCGTGCTTCGCTGGACGCCATGAACTCCACCCTCCTGGTCAGCTCCACCGGGCTTACCGGGACGCTGGGGTCACTCGCCACGGTTACCGAATTGCCCGGGCAGACGGAAATCCTGCGTGAGAATCTGCAACGCAATGTGGCGGTCACGGCGCGGCTGGAAGGCGTTGACCTGGGTACAGGCGTGGCGGCGGTACAAAAAGTGGTGCGCGGTCTGAATTTGCCCTCCTCCATTCGCGTCGTCTACGGGGGAACTTACCGGGAACAGCAGCGCTCGTTTCACGATTTGTTGACCGTCTTGCTGCTGGCTCTGGTCCTCGTGTTTTTGGTCCTGCTTTTCGAATTCGGCACTTTTACCGCTCCCATTGCCATCCTTTCGTCCGCGGTTCTTTCCACTTCCGGGGTTTTTGTGGCGCTCCTGCTCACCGGAACCACCTTCAACATTTCGTCCTTCATGGGTTTGATAATGGTGGTGGGCATCGTGGCGAAGAACGGAATCCTGCTTCTCGATGCGGATCAAAAGTTTCGCGGCGTGGGTTACTCGGCGGAAGAAGCGATGGTGCAGGCGGGTCGCCGCCGCTTGCGGCCCATCGCCATGACGGCTCTCGCCGCCATGGCCGGAATGCTGCCCCTGGCGCTGGCACTGGGCTCGGGAGCACGGATGTTGCAGCCGCTTGCCATCGCCGTCATCGGGGGAATTCTCGTTTCCATGGTTCTGTCCCTGATCATTACCCCTGCGGTGCAGTTTTACTTGACGCGAACTCGCGCGTGAAACACCGCGCGTTAGCGGCAAAAGGAGTGTAGCGCTGAGCTTGAGATCAACATGTGCCGACCTCAAGGTCGGCGCTACATCTGTAGATGCCGGCCTGGAGGTCGACCAAAAATTTCGGGGGATTCGAGCAGTAGGCAATCCGGGTAAAACCATGTTTAAACCAGGCCCAAACATCGATGATCAGCGACCCCCACAAGAGAGGCAGGGGTATGCCATATCTGCCGGCATCCTCGGCTGGACATTGGACGCCTTCGATTTTTTTGTCGTCGTTTTCCTGGTTGATACGCTGGCCGCGCACTTCGCGGTGCGCAAGAGCGCCATTATTCTGACCATTGGGGCCACCCTGGCGATGCGGCCGGTGGGGGCGCTGCTGTTTGGGATGCTCGCTGACCGTTACGGTCGACGCAAGCCCCTTATGGCCGTGGTGGCCTTCTTCTCTCTGATCGAATTGCTGAGCGGCCTCGCGCTCAACTATCCGATGTTCCTGGTCCTTCGCGCTCTCTACGGAATCGGCATGGGGGGATTCTGGGGGGTGGGCGCCTCCATGACCTTGGAGAACGCACCCACCAAGTGGCGGGGTGTGCTCTCGGGCCTGTTGCAAGGCGGATATCCCCTCGGCTATTTGCTTGCCGCGGTGGCGGCGCGGGTGATCCTTCCCCCGTGGGGTTGGCGGCCCATGTTCTGGGCAGGCATGCTGCCCGCGGCCGTCACCCTGTACGTGGCGTACAAGTCACCCGAGTCGGAAGCTTGGAGACAGAATCAAGCGTCCAGCATGGGTGAAATTTTCCAGGTTGTTTGGAGGCATCGCGGGATATTTGCCTACCTGGTACTCACCCTCACTCTGATGATTTTTCTTTCGCATGGCACGCAGGATCTCTATCCGGATTTTCTGAAAAGCGCGCATGGAATTGCACCTAATGTGGTGGCATATCTGGCGATGATTTATAACCTCGGGGCGATTGGAGGAACCGTTGGCGTCGGTCACGCCTCCGAACGGTTGGGAAGGCGCGGGAGCATCATCGCGGCTTTGACCCTTTGCATTCTGATGATCCCGGCCTGGGCCTTCGGTAATTCGTTTGCGGTTTTGGCGGCGGGCGCATTCTTCATGCAGGTCGGTGTTCAAGGCGCCTGGGGGGTCATACCCATCCATCTCAACGAACTTTCCCCGGACTCGGTACGAAGCTTGTTTCCGGGCCTGGTGTACCAATTCGGGGTCCTCTTCGGCTCGCCCACCAATTCCATCGAATATGCTCTTCGCGACCGCTTTGGCTACGGATGGGCGCTGGCGATTTTTGAAGGCGCTACGGTCGCCGCACTCATGATCGTTTACGCCCTGGGACCGGAGAGGAAGGGACGAAGTTTCCTGCGGAATCCGTAGCGCGGCGGGGCAGCCCTCCAAAAGACATTTCACCACAGCGAACAGAGGTCACAGATAGCAGACGGAGAAAAAACTGGGGGTCAACAGACGAGGAACAGCGACGCGCATCAAATGCCAGTGCTCAAGGACGACACATGCTGACCGCTTCCCTAATCTCAGTCCTTAATCCACGCTCCGGGGTGGGGATTTTAGATTTGGGGTTGGTGTGGCCTCAGCCGCTGGCGCCGGCGCACGGGCTGGGAATTTCCGCGCTCATCGCCACCCTGCCGCTGGCCGTGGTGTTGATTATGATGGGCGGGCTGCGCAAGAGCGGAGCACTATCCGCCGCACTGGGCTTGGCGACAGCGTTCCTCCTTGCCATTTTTGTGTGGGGCATGCCTTTGCCCTTGGCGGTTATGAGCGGTTTGTACGGAGTTGCCTACGCCGTTTGGCCGATCCTTTGGATCGTCTTCTCGGCACTGTGGATTTACAATCTCTCGGTCGACATCGGCAATTTTGATTTGCTACGCCGATGGATGAGCGAACACGCCTCCGGCGACCCGTGCGTTCAAGCCATCCTGGTGGCATTCTGTTTCGGCGCTTTGCTGGAGGGCACCTGCGGCTTTGGCTCTCCCGTGGCTGTGGCGGGATTTCTGCTGCTCGGCTTGGGCTTCCCCCCGCGTAAGGCGGTTACCCTCGCCCTGATCGCCAACACCACACCGGTGGCATTCGGCGGCTTGGGAATCCCCATCGTAGCGCTGGCCGGCGTGACCGGGCTGAAGCTCATGAAGCTTTCCGCCATGGTGGGGCGGCAGCTACCTTTTATCTCCCTTATCCTGCCAGCCTACCTCGTTTGGGTCGTGGCCGGCCGCAAAGGGTTGAAGAGGGCTTGGCCGGTGGCACTGGCCGGCGGCGCAAGCTTCGCCCTGGCGCAGTTTGCCTGCTCGAATTACTGGGGACCCACGGTAAATTTGTTCTAAGCGG
>PLWR01000018.1 GCA_003165615.1 Acidobacteriota bacterium
CCATGTCCCACGCCATTGGATCGGATTCGCAGCGGCCCTTTGCCATCGTGATTGTGGGCGGGCTGATTGCCGACCTGCTGATGAGCATCTTCCTGCTCCCGACTTTCTATGTATGGTGGGCGCGACCGAACGATCGCCTGCCCACGCCCGAAGCGTCGAGGAGTGTGTATGAAGAATAGGCAGCAACAAGCCACAAGTACGGTGCAGCGCGGGCGTGGACGCCCCCACCGGGGGCTCCCGGCACTGCGCGGG
Source organism: Acidobacteriota bacterium (assembly GCA_003165615.1). Next base: position 253 of record PLWR01000018.1, read on the forward strand.
CGAGCCCCCGGCAAGCCGCCTTTGGGCTTGGGGGCGATTGAGCATGCTGGGGCAGACAACAGTAGGACCTAGTGCCAGTGCCACACGGAAGACCGCTCTTGATGCGCGGGCTGGGGGCTGATTCTCAGCGGCGAAAGGATAAACACTTGACCAGAGAAGAAATTCGGAAGCAGATTCGAGAGGTTGGCGTGATTCCATCGATCCGCGTGGAATCGGCGGAGGCAGCGATTTTTGCCGCTGAGAATGTAGCGGCCGGGGGCATACCGATCGTAGAAATCGCTGCTACCATTCCAAACTCGTACCAGGTAATCCACGACCTTACCCACCGGTTTCCCACGCTCATAGTCGGAGCGGAGGTCGTCGCCGGATTAGACGAGGCGCGCCACCAACTGGACGCCGGGGCCATGTTCCTGACCGGACCAGCGTTCGACCTGGAGGTGACCGGATATTGTGTCGAACATCAGATCGTCGTACTACCCGGAGCACTGACGCCCACCGAGGTCTTGCTCGCACATAAGGCGGGCGCGGATTTTGTAAAGGTCTTTCCCTGTTTATATATCGGCGGCGAAAAGTATATCCGCGCCCTCAAAGCCCCGCTGCCCCATGTGCCTCTCGTCGCCGCCGGCGGCGTTACACAAGGTACCGCCGCAAATTTCATTTCCGCGGGAGCTGTTGCCATTGGGGTTGGCGAGGACCTGATTCCACGCCAGGCGATCCGCTTCAAGGAGGGCGCGTGGATTCGAGAACTCGCCTCCCGTTTCCTTAACTTTGTGCGGCAGGCCCGCGCGGAGATGGAATGATGGAATCGTGATTGCCATAGGCAATCTTGCTTGGGGCAATCGCTGGCGCGGATTGGCCCCAGCGTCTGGACGAGAATATCTCTTATGCCAGAGATCCCGGAGCAGTGGGTGCGGCAGACAAGCCCACGGAAGAAGCAAGGAATCTTTAAGCTTTTCTAGGGTACGCCCCCGGGGTTGGCAAGACCTACAGTATGCTCGCCGAGGTCATTCGTCGCAGGAGCCGCGGGGAGGACGTGGTAATCGGGGTGGTCGAATCTCACGGCCGCAAAGCAATCATTGAGCTGTCCTCCAAGCTGGAGACGGTGCCTCGACGCAAAACGGAATACAAGGGGACGCTGTATGAAGAAATGGATGTGGATGCGATTCTTGCTTACGGGCCGCAGGTTGTGCTGGTAGATGAGCTCGCGCATACCAACGTTCACGGCAGTAAGCATTTCAAGCGATACGAAGATGTCATGGACTTACTCGATGCTAACGTCGATGTGCTTTCGACGCTGAACGTCCAGCACATCGAAAGCTTGGCCCCTTTGGTGCAAAAAATAACCGGAGTCCAGATTCGAGAGCTGGTGCCCGACTTCTGAACCGTCCATTATCTATCTCATTGTATCGTTTCAGGATATCGGGCCTGATTCAATGGGAGCGAGAGAACACGAGCGGCACCCACCCCTCCTCGCCGCCGCACTTGGCCTTCCTGTCCAGCATGCACTAAAATCGACGCACAATCTAAAATGCGTGCTGGGAGAACCGCATCGATGAGTGAATTCCGCGGCGTGTTTCCATACTTGGTTTCTCCAATCGGGCCCACCGGGGAGGTGGGGGCAGAGGTTCTGACCCGGCTTTGCGACGACCTCATCAGGGCTGGCGTCCACGGACTGACACCTCTGGGCTCGACCGGCGAATTCGCTTATCTCACCTGGCCCCAGCGCCGCCGGGTCATCGAGGTCGTGATCAATGCAGCCAAGGGTCGAGTGCCGGTTGTGGCGGGAGTAGCGTCCACGACCATCGCCGATGCCCAGATGCAAGCACGCGAGTACGAACGCCTCGGAGCTAATGGAATTCTTGCCATCCTTGAAGCCTATTTTCCTATTCGCGACGAGGGCGTGTTCGCGTACTTCAAAGCGATCGCGGAATCGGTTTCGATACCGGTTGTGCTTTACACAAATCCCACTTTTCAGCGCTCAGACTTGAGTCTGCCGGTCATTGACCGCCTGAGCCACATATCGAACATCAAGTACATCAAGGATGCTTCCTCCAACACTGGCCGGCTTTTGTCCATAATTAATCGTGTGCAGGGGCGTATGCAGGTCTTCTCCGCCTCGGCGCACATTCCGGCCTGCGTGATGCTGATTGGCGGCGTCGGGTGGATGGCAGGCCCAGCTTGCGTGGCACCCCGGCAAAGCGTGGAACTCTATGAACTCTGTCACAAGGGCGACTGGAACGCCGCCATGCCGCTACAGCACAAACTGTGGAACCTGAACGAGGCGTTCGCCAAGTACAACCTTGCCGCCTGCATCAAGGGCGGACTGGTCCTTCAAGGGTATCCCGTGGGCACTCCGCTGGCACCGCAAGAGCCCTTGTCGCCTGAAGGCGTCGAAGAAGTTAAACGCGCGCTGGCCGCGATCGGGGCGATGTAGGTGGCTCCTATCTCCCCAGGGGGGCGGCGAAGTGTTTGCGAGATACCATCGCTGATGAAGGAATTTCTGATGAAGCAGCGTGATCAAACTCGCAAAAATGCGGTGCTTTGCCCCTCCAGGCCCAGATTGGCCAAAACTTCGCCGGTCACGAGGTGCGGGGACAGGTAACTCCGGCAAGGCCGACCGAAATACCCGATACCGGAACCGGTGAGCGGGCAGTGATCGTGAGATAAGTTCCTTAGATTCAGCCTTTTTTGTTCTCGTCTTCCGCGGTGCTCTGGCAGCGCCCGGACTCTCGTGCGGTAAGTCAATTGATGGGGAATTCCGTTGTGCTTCCGGTTCCAACTGAATTACCACTTGGCAAACCGCAACCAGGCGTGCCAGAGTAGTTTCCATCCGACTAATCCCATGCGACGGATCGACTTCATCACGCTGAAGCTTTTCAGTACGATTGCAGACGAGCTGAACCTGACTAAAGCCGCCGAGCGAGAGCATTTGGCGTTGGCCGCGGTAAGCAAACGTATTACCGACTTGGAAGATGAATTAGGCGTGCAGCTTCTTTACAGACTCGCCAAGGGGGTCGCATTGACTCCGGGTGGGCATGCCTTGCTGCATCACGCACGCAACGTCCTCAGCAATCTCGAGCGTCTCGATGCAGACCTGAGTGAATATAGCCAAGGGGTTAAGGGACACGTGCGCATTTACGCAAACACCTCTTCGATCATACAGTTTTTGCCCGAGGATCTTAGCTCTTTCCTGCATCAGCATCCGGCAATCAAGATTGATCTGGAAGAAAAGATGAGCGCGGAAATTATTCGCGCCGTTAGGGAAGGGC
>PLWR01000615.1 GCA_003165615.1 Acidobacteriota bacterium
CCTGCGGCTCGTCCGGATCGATCACGTCGCCCGAGCCTGAGATGAGAAATGTCTGCGCCTTGTCCGCCACCAGCAGCAGAGCCTCAAGGTTGCGCAGCTTCTTGTCGGTGCGCCAGTCCTTGGCCAGTTCCACCACGGCGCGGCTCAGGTTCCCGTGATATTCCTCCAGCTTCTGCTCGAAGCGGGAGAACAGGGACAGCGCATCCGCGGTGCTGCCGGCAAAACCTGCTATTACCTTTTCATTGAATAGACGGCGAATCTTGCGCGCCTTCTGTTTCATTATGCTTTCGCCCATGGTGACTTGGCCGTCGCCGCCCATCGCCAAACGGCCACCCCGGCGCACACACAAAATCGTAGTGCTGCGAATTTTGACTGATTTGTTCACGCTGGCTCCACTGAATCATTATAGCAGATGCTCCCGCCTCACTCGGGCTTGAAGTCGTTGGGCGGATAATCTTCGTTGTATTTGGCGAAGCTCCGGAACGTTTCCCCGATTCGATCCCCATTCAAGTAACGCGTAATGTGCATGGGGGTTTGAATCCCGTCAATGGTTTTGTAATCCGCGTACGCGTCCGAGTACTCGTCCCAGGCGTCTTCCTTCACGTTCCGAACGCGATAGTTGATGCGGGAAGGAACGAACGTCTGCCGGTGCAAATCCAGGCGTACGCTGGTCCCTCCCGCCGCCGTAATCTCGATTCCCTGGGTCGCCGTATTATCCACAAAGTCAACCTTGCCCAGTTGGATGAGCACGCCAGGCTCATTGATGCGCAAGCGCAACAAGTTTTCCAGACTGTAGCGGTTGCCGATGATCCAGCCTTGCAATTGCTGGTCGGGCTGGGCGATCAGGCCATAGCGATCGAGTTCCCATCCCTGGTCACCGTTATTGATCAGAATGACCGGCTTGGTCTTTCCATACGAAAACCGTCGCTTGTCTGGGTACAGGAACCAACTTTCGTAGGGCTCCATGCCGGCGGTGGCCCCGTCCTGGAAGAAAAAAACGCGGCCCTTGGTGGTCAGCGATTTGGCATCAAGGAAAGCCTGACCGCCCAACCCCTGAATGGTGCGGTCCAGCATTTGGCGCGCCTGGGGGTCCACGTGCCGGGGAAGTTGATGGGTTGCGGGTCGCTGTGCCCAGAGCGTGCCGGGGCTCACGCAGATCGCCATGGCGAGTGCCCCCAGAATGCGAAGGGTCCGCGGGGGAAGCGATTTAAACACAGAATTTGTTTCCTCCATAGATTATGGATGCGCATTCTTACTATCGGGTGATCCGGTGATCGGGTGAGCAGGGAAAACCTCTCGCCCGGGGTTCCCCAGTCACAAGATCCGAATCCTCTTCAGTGAATAACATGCCCGGGTCACACCACGATGGAGACGCTGCCGTGTTCCTTGCGCGTAGGCCGGACGGTAATCTCCACGTCCTGACCCAGGGCGGTGAGAAAATCCATGAGACGCTCGACGGAGAAGGCGCCGGCCCGGTTGCGCATCAAGGCGGAGACGCGGGGTTGCTGGATGCCAAGGATCTCCCCCGCCTCTGCCTGAGTGAGGCCACGCTGCTTGATGAGGCGGTAGATTTGCAGCGTGAGGCGTGCTTTCAAAAGTTCCTGCTCCGGATGGGTAAGCCCAAGATCGGCGAAAACGTTCCCGCCGCTCTTTTCAAATTTAACCGGTTTTTTCCCGGCCATATTAGTTCTGCCTTTCCTGGTGGAGACGTTCGGCCTCAGCCAGGCGTTGGTGAATGAGATCCATATCACGCTTGGGCGTGCCGATACCCCTCTTCGATTTCTTTTGGAACGCATGCAGGACGTAGACCGCCTCCGCAAAGCGGACCGCATAAACCGCACGCCTCGTGTCTCCTTCATGGTCCGTGATGATTTCAACCACAGAGCGCCCGCCAAAACCTTCCAATGGCTTGGTTGCAGGGTCAGTTTCCCGCTGTTGCGCAGCATATAGGGCCTGGCCGATATCGCGCCGGACTTGGCGCGGGAAGCCGCGCAGGTCTCTTCGGGTTGAACCCACCCAGATCAGCGGTCGTTCTGCCCCAGCCATCATACCAATATATATCTACTCGTATATTTGATCAAGCCCCATCACCCGAATACTCCTCCGCCGGCACAAAGCGCGAGGCAATCGCGTCCCTCACCCTCTGGGAAAGGGCGTCCACATCATGGAGGGTCAGTCCCTCAGTGGGGATGGGCGGGTGCACGATCATTTCCGTTTTTCCCGCGCGCACATGATAGGTGTCAGGCTTGAGGACGTACGGTGTGCCGTTCAGCGTGATGGGCACAATCGGGACTCCTGCCAGGATGGCGATGTAAAAACTTCCCGCTTTAAAGGGCAGTAACTGACCGTTGCGGCTGCGATGGCCTTCCGGGAAAAGCAGCACGGATTTGCCCTCGCGGATTTCCTGCGCCGCCATTTTCATGCTTTTCATGGCTTGGTGCGGACGGTCACGGTCCACGGGGACATGCCCCGAGCGCCGCAGATGCGAACCCATGAAGGGCAGGTTAAACAAAGAGCGTTTGGCCACGAAGCGAAACTGCACCGGCAGGTTCGCGAACAAGACCGGAATATCCATGGCGCTCTGATGATTGACGCAATAAATCGTGGCCTCTTCAGGACGGACGTGCTCCAGACCTTCCACGCACACGCGGATTCCGCTGGTTTTCAGAATCAGCCATGACCATGTTCTGGCGCAAGCATGTTGCCACCTGCCTTGAGAGTCGAACAGGGAAGTGAGCAGAGAAACCGTCCCGCAAACCGCCGTGTAGAAATAAATGAGGAGATTGGTGAAGAGCAGGGATCGCGCGTAGCTCAGGAAGTAGCGGACGCGCCCGCTCTTGCGGGGTTTGGTGGCGACAGTGGGCGGGGCGGTCTCCATGAGAACATTAAACCAGATTTCTCATTACGCGAGGGCGCTATTAGGGGGCTACCGGAAGGCAGAGGCTTTGCTGGGTGCAGAAAAACTCGAAGGTGCTGTCATTCTGAGCCCGTTTCTTGGGCGAAGAACCCCCGTAGTTTGCTTTTTTTGTCAACCCTCGCGAACTGCCGAGATCCCTCGCCCAAAAAGCGGGCTCCGTGGAAAGACGCGCGTAACCCATTGATTCTAAATTAACATACGGGTAGCGACTTTCATGACTATGGGTGGGCCCCAAGGACCCATCCCCACTCAGGATGACAGTATTGGACATTCGTTCTCTTCGTCGAGTTTCTACTCATCATGGGCAGCCCCAGGGCTGTCAATGCTCAGGATGACAGCATAGGGTGATTTTTCCGCAGTTTGTAAAGCCCCGCTCTTCGGTAGTGTCCTGATTTAACATAGCGCCGCCATCTTGGCGGCGCTATGCCGGCTGGAAGCCGGCGCTACACGCGAAATTAGGACAGTACCCGCCCTTCCCCTCGCTGGAAAGAAATCCCGGCTAAACGGGTGGCGCGCTCACTCCCCTGGACGTGGGCAGATGCAGCCTTCCCTCGCCCTGGGCTTTCTTGATGGCGCCTACCAGGAAGAGCGATCCGACCACCAGCACGACATCATCCGGCGAGCTGGCGCTGCACGCTGTCTCCAGCGCGCGGACCGGTTCCATTTCAATATGCAGATGGGCAGGCCGGGAATCGAGCGCAGCCAGAATCTCCTCCGGCGTAGCCGCGCGCGGGTGCTCAGGGTGCGTCAAATAAACTTCCTCCGCCAGTGGGAAAAGGCTTGCGGTTATTTCCCGGATGGCTTTATCACGCATGGAAGCATACACCAGGCGCAGCCGGCGCCCGGGAAGCTCTTCCCGGATGAACGCGGCCAGTTCGCGCGCGGCCCCGGGGTTGTGCCCGCCATCAAGAAGCACCAATGGCTTGGGAAGGATGGGCTCCAGGCGTCCAGGCCAGGTGGCAGAACTCAGTCCTCGCAGAATGCTGCGGCGGGAAATCTCAAACCCCTCCGCTTCGAGGCGCCACGCTGCAGCTACCGCGGCCACGGTATTCTTTATCTGAAATTTTCCCAGCAGCGGGCAGGTCAATCTGGCGAAATGCTCCTGGCCGAAGGCCAGATCGAATGAGTAGCGGCCCTGTTTGGCGTGAAGATTGGTGATTTGCGCCAGGTCTTTCAGTTCCAGCAACTCCGCTTCGCACTCCTCCGCGCGTCGTCGAATGGCGGCCGCGGCTTCCGTATTTTCTACGCCTGATATCACGGCGCGATGCGGTTTAATGATGCCGGCCTTTTCCGCCGCGATGGCGGCCAGGGTGGAGCCCAGGAATTCCATGTGGTCGAAGTCGATGTTGGTAATCACCGCCACGCGCGGGTCCGTTACGTTGGTGGCGTCCAGCCGTCCACCCATGCCGACTTCCAGCACCACGAACTTCGCTCCCGCATGGGCAAAATACTGGAAGGCCGTAGCAGTCAAGAATTCAAAAAAGCTTGGGGGCTTCTCCAGCTCTTTCCGATTGACCAGGCGCTCGACGGCAGTGGCGACCTGCGTGAATGCCGCCGCAAAATCCGCGTCAGATACCTCCCGGCCGTTCACGCGCATGCGCTCATTGACGCGCACCAGGTGGGGTGAAGTAAAGAGTCCGGTGGGGTAACCCGCGTGCTGAAGAATGCTGGCCAGCATGGCGCAGGTGGAGCCTTTGCCATTGGTTCCCGCCACGATCGCGGTGCCATAGCGCTCGTGCGGGCGGCCCAATTCCACCAGGATCCTGGAGATGGCTTGAAGGCCGAATTTCAGCCCGAGCAACTCCTGACCCAGGCTGGCAAGGTATTCCAGGCATTCAATGTAATTCATGGGAACCAATCGATCGGATCATCGGGTCATCGGGTCATCGGGTCATTTAGTAATTGAGGAATCTCTTGATTGCAGCATCTACCCACGGGCACGTCCATCGGCTGCATAGACCATGAGTAGGTGTGTGTCGCGCCGCGATGCATGTTCACAATAAAATCATCAATCGCTAAATCGCTGAATTGCCAAATGACCCGATGCCCCGATCACCCCCAGGCTCGCATCAGGCGAAAGGCGCGGGCGATATAACTCTTCAATTCCTTGCGCGGGATGATGTCATCGATCATGCCGTGTTCCAGGAGGAACTCCGCGCGCTGGAACCCTTCGGGCAGCTTTTGGCGAATGGTTTGCTCGATGACGCGCGGGCCCGCGAAGCCGATGAGGGCGCCGGGTTCGGCAATGTTTAAATCGCCCAGCATGGCATAGCTGGCAGTGACGCCGCCGGTGGTGGGGTCGGTCAACACGCTGATGTACGGCACCTTGGCGTCATCCAGGCGCCCGAGCGCGGCGCTGATCTTGGCCATGGTCATCAGGCTGATGGTGCCTTCCATCATGCGTGCGCCGCCCGTGGCGCTGATGATGACGAGCGGGATGCGTTCGTTGAGAGCCTTTTCCACGGCGCGGGTAATCGTTTCGCCGACGACGGCTCCCATGCTGCCGCCGATAAAGCCGTACTCCATGGCGCTGACCAAGACCTCGCGGCCCAGCAGCTTGCCGCGCGCGTTGATGATGGCGTCCTTGCGGCCGGTGGATTTTTGCGATGCTTTCACGCGCCCCTTGTAGGGCTTCAGGTCGGTGAAGTTGAGCGGGTCGGTCGTCTCCAGATTGCCGTCTTCCTCGGTGAAGACGCCTTCGTCAAAGAGGTAGCCAAGGCGCGTGCGGGTGT
>PLWR01000514.1 GCA_003165615.1 Acidobacteriota bacterium
TTCGAGATCGAGCGAGAATGGAAAGTGGCCAATTACGGCAAGGGTACTTCCGGCCTGTCAAACGATATGCTCTCCCATGATTGGGGGCTGGCGGCGCTTCGTCCCTCCGACGAAAACTTCGCTCAGATCATCGATCTCTTGGAGCTTCTTGAGCACTCGGTTGAAACCCAGGGCTTTCGGGAGGACGACGCTTGGATGCTCAAGGTGGTTTATGGAGAAAAACCCAGTTACACGGGCAGGTATTTGACGGGCATGTTCAATAGGGGTTGAGAGGGGGCGAAGGACGAAAGTGGCAAGGACTCTGGAGATGTCGAAACGACCCGGCGAATCTTCCTCGAAACCCTGGGCAATGAAATTACGTCATTCAGGAAGCTGGCCGAGCTCCATCATGCCAAAGACGTGGAGGTAACTGAGCCGCTTATGGATAGTCAATTGATCCCATCGCAAGAGGACCTGAGCAAGATTATGGATTACGAGGCGGCGCTGGAAAAGCAGTTTGAGAGGAAGCTGCAACAATTGGTGGCTTGGCGGCGGGCCAAGGGAGAGGTTGATACGAACAGGGGTGTTGTAAATAAGTGATAGTGCATTAGTTATTATATACTATAGTAGCTAATGATAGGGGAAGCCTCAGATCTCCGAAAATCCGAAAACGAAGCCGTTATCTCTCTGAAAACAAATGGCGTCCGAAACCGAGGTTGCCAAGAAAGCCCAGAGTCAGGCACCAAGAGCGTTCTCAAACTCCCCAGATATTACTTGCCAGCTTGACGAATTGCTTTTTAACTGTACCTGAGGAGTGATTCGAAAAGTTCGGGCTCTTATTCGGCGCCGGAAACCATGCGGCACGCCGAACAATCCCCCTTATGGTGGATTCGCCAACAGCGTTTGAAATTGCATTCTCTGGGACTTACCATTGCGTTGATTAGATTCGTCCTGCGGAACCAGCACAGTCCTTAAAGGTATTCAGGTGCCAGTCTTCCATCTTGATCCGCTCCAAGATACCCGATGGGAGGAGTTTCTCGAAAGGCATCCACAATCCTCGGTGTTCCACACGCCGGGGTGGCTGCGGGCGCTGCGACGGACTTATGGCTACGAGCCTTGCGTGGTGACGACGGCGGCTCCCGGCGAAGCGCTGCGGAACGGAATCGTGTTTTGCGTTGTCAAGAGCTGGTTGACGGGCAAACGTGCGGTATCCCTCCCCTTTGCCGATCATTGCCAGCCGCTGGTGGAGAGTCCGGAGAGCTTTGCGGCGTTGATCGCTGCTCTGAGGGAAGAGCAGGCAAGCGCGAGGTGGAAATACATCGAGCTAAGGCCGCTTACCACAAAGGGTCAAGGGGAAGACGAGACGTCCTTCGGGGAGAGCGCGCAGTTTTATTTTCACACGCTCGATCTGCGGCCCGATCTGGACGCTCTCTATCGCGGCCTTCACAAGAGCTGTGTGCAGAGGAAGATCCAACGCGCCGAGCAGGAAAACCTTGTCTATGAGGAAGGACGCTCAGAATCTGTCCTGGCGAAATTCTACCACCTCCTTCTCCTCACCCGGCGGCGCCACCTCCTGCCGCCGCAGCCGTTGGGTTGGTTCCAGAATCTTCTGGGCAGCCTGGGTGATCGCGCCGGAATCCACGTGGTTTCGAAAGATGGCCAACCCATTGCCAGCATCCTCACCTTGTTCCACAAGCAAACGCTTGTCTATAAGTACGGCTGCTCGGATAGCAGGTTCCATCGCCTGGGAGGGATGCCTCTCCTCTTCTGGAAGGCCATCCAGGAGGGCAAGCGGCGGGGCGCCGGAGAATTCGATCTCGGCCGCTCGGAAACTGATAATCCCGGTCTCACGGCATTCAAGGGGCATTTGGGCGCCACCTGTTCCACGCTCACCTATCTCAGCTATCCACACCGGGCGGCGTCAAGGCCTGCTTCCGGCTGGAAAATGAAGATCGCCAGAAGCACATTTGGCTGGCTGCCTGATACGCTCCTCATCACGGCGGGCAGGCTCTTGTACCGGCACGTGGGGTAACCATGCGTCAGGAAGTGAAAAACCCGGGCTTGAACGAAGCGCTTATTGATTACTTTCGCTGCCCTGAAGTCTTTGCGAACTTCGCTTTGCGAGGGGATCTGTGCCCGGGTGAAGGCTATTTTCGCTTCGGTCCGGAAATCATCGGCTTTGGGCAATCATCCCTGGGCTACTATGCGGATACGCCCGCGAAGGCAACCTGTGATCTCGCCTACCATATCCGGCCGGAAGGGACAGCCTGCCACATTCCCTTCAACCCCTCGGCGGTGGTCGACAATTTGCGCTGCGAACGCTACCTACGCTACAGCCCCGACAATGGCTGGGAGAAGGAACAGGCAAGCTTGGTGCGAAAAGCCTATTACCGCCTTCGCCCGCACCTGAGCGTCCCCATTCGCAAGCAACTGCAGAGATTGTGGTTGCGGGGTTGGGAAAAGAGGCGCTTTCCCAACTGGCCCGTGGATCGAACCGTGGATCAATTGTTGGAGAAGCTTCTGGCCCTCTCCATGAAGGTTCAGCGGGTCGAGAGGGTTCCCTTCATCTGGTTTTGGCCCGACGGTCAGAAGAGCTGTGCGATCCTGACGCACGACGTGGAAGAATCGGCCGGGGTTGACTTTTGTCCTTCGCTCATGGATATCGATGATTCCTTCGGAATCAAATCGTCATTCCAATTCGTCCCGGAAGAACGATATACCGTTTCCCGAGCCCTTCTGGACCGCACCCGGGAGAGAGGGTTTGAAATCAACGTTCACGACCTCAATCATGATGGCCATCTCTATGAGAACAGGGAAGCATTCCTGCGCCGGGCGCAAAAGATCAATAAATACGTGAAGGAGTATGGCGCCGTGGGATTCCGCGCCGCAGTGCTTTATCGTCGGCTCGATTGGTACGACGCCTATGACTTTTCCTACGACATGTCGGTTCCCAACGTGGGGCATCTGGACCCTCAACGCGGCGGTTGCTGCACCGTGATGCCTTACTTTATCGGCAATGTGCTGGAGCTTCCTGTGACCACCACCCAGGACTATACGCTCTTCAACATCTTCTCCGACTATTCGCTCGACCTTTGGCAGCGCCAGATTCAACTGATTACGGAGAAACATGGCCTGGTCAGCTTCAATGCCCATCCTGATTATGTCCTCAAGAAAAGGGCACGCGAAACTTATGCCGGCCTGCTGGCGCATCTCTCGCAATTGCGCAGCCAGGGCGGTGTCTGGGTGGCTTTGCCTAGAGAGGTCGATCGTTGGTGGAGACAGCGATCCGGGATGAGAATTGTGGGCGAATCAGGACAATGGAGGATTGAAGGCCCTGGCCAGGAGCGGGCAAAGCTGGCTTTCGCCTGCCTCGCCGGCGACCGCATATCGTACACTTTCGATCCGCCCGCGGCAGGAAATCCGTTGGTGCCCGCGGCCGTCATATCGTGACCGCATCAGTATAAGAATCCAAACTGACACTTATCCTTCGCTTCACAAGGTAACCTGCACATGACAAATCCATCCTCAGTTGGTTCGGTTCCGCCTCCGGGACAAGAACCGCCCTCGCAGCCTGAATCCACGCCTATCGCGCGGTTTGTTGCGGGAGTAAGCTCGCCAAGAAATGCGCTTTTCTTGTTCCTTGTCATCTTCTCGATCCTCGTATTCTGGACGCCTCTGAGCACGGTGGTCCGTTACTCCCTAACAGGAGGGCATCAATACGACAAATATTCTCACATCCTGCTGATTCCCTTCATAACCCTGGCGTTGGTGTATTTTGAAACCGGGAGAATCTTCAAGAGTGTTCAGTATGACCATCGCATTGGCGTTGTTCTGCTTCTCCTGAGCCTGATTCTAGATGGGTGGGCGGGGGTGGCCGCAAATCAGCTCGGACCAGAAAACGCGCTTTCAGCAAAAATATTGGCGCTGATCCTTTTCTGGAATGCCGGATTCATTCTTTGCTATGGAATGCGGGCTTTCAGGGCCGCCGCCTTCCCACTCCTTCTGCTCCTACTGGCCGTTCCTATCCCTGACCTCCTGCTCGACGTCCCCATATCGTTTGTGCGGCACGAATCGGCTGACGTGTGTTCACTGATATTCAACCTGGCCGGCGTGCCCTATCTCCGGGATGGGTATTTGTTCGCCCTACCCACAATTAGCATTGAGGTGGCAAAGGAGTGCAGCGGGATTCATTCCACCATCGCCCTCGTCATCGTTGGCCTCGTCGCGGCGCACCTCTTCCTTCCGTCTCTCTGGAAGAAAATCCTTCTCGTTCTTTTGGCCCTTCCCATTGTCTGCTTCACCAATGGTTTGCGGATTGCCGGGCTGACATTGCTGTCGGTTTATGTCGATCCGCGATTCATGCACAGTGGTCTGCACCGCGACGGAGGGGTGGCTTTCTTTACGCTGGGCCTGGTCTTAATGTATGCAATTCTTCGCCTCCTGCAACGGGGACAAAGGGTGAAGAGGGCGAATGCTTAAGCCCATCTCGGCGCTCTGGTGGGCCACGACCTTTGCCTGGGCCGTCTTGATTTTTTACCTTTCGACCCGAACATTCGGGCCCGATTTCACCGAAGGATTGCTGGCCGGGGCATTCAGTATCCTCCACATTCGCGTCTCGTGGGGTACCTTCAGTCTTGTTCATCTGCTTCTGCGCAAACTTGCCCACATCACCGAATATGCCATCTTTGCCCTTCTTCTCTACGGCCCTTCCGGCGAAAAGGACCGCGAGTTTTGGCGGCCACGGCGGGCGGTGTTTTGCATTTTGGGCGCTGCGGCATATTCCCTGACGGATGAGTTTCACCAGCTTTTTGTGCCGGGCCGAACGGGGTCGCTCGGCGATTGCGGATTGGACACCCTCGGGGCTTCACTGGCAATGCTGGTTCCATACTCACGGGAGCATTTCTTTTCAGGTCGATCAAAACCCTCACTTGCGGCTTGTGACCCACCCCGGGAACTCGGATGAACGCAGCCCTTCATCAACCTCCCCCTCCATCACCCGGCCCAGCGGACCCTGCCGCCGGTCCACCCTTCCCGGTTACGCGCAGACAATTATCTTTCTATCTCCTCGCCTGCGCCACGTATCTCTATTTCATACTCTTCATCCCCCCCTGGACCCCGATCTGGACGGGTAATATCGATGGAAATGTTTTTCTCAATGAGGGTCGGCGGATGCTGACGGGAGAGCTCCCTTATCGAGATTTTTTTGAATTTGTTACTCCCGGTACCGACGTATTTTTCTGGGCGTGCTTCAAGCTCCTGGGTGTCCACCTCTGGATTGCCAATCTGGCGATGTTGCTCCTGGGGACAGGCTTTGCCTGGTTGAGTGTGGTGATTGGACGCCGGCTTCTGCCCGCGCCCCTGGTCTTCCTTCCCGGCCCCCTGCTTCTCTTATTTGGATTCGGAACCCTTCCCGATCCCACTCACCATTGGTTCAGCGGCTTGGCGGTGACCGCAGCGCTCGCCGTCATTGTCGGAAAGAGGGATGCAGGCCGGTTCGCAATCACCGGGGCCCTCTGTGCACTGGCGGCGACTTTCACGCAGACTCTGGGGTGTTTCGCATTTTGTGCATTTGCCCTGTTCCTGTTTTGGGAGGGGCGACGGGGCAAGAAAACTTGGAGAATCTTGTGCGTGGAACAAGCTTGCCTGCTCCTGGGATTTGTGGTCACCTTGGTGGCAGCGAACTTCTACTTCGTCTGGAAAGCGGGCCTTTATCGAGTCGTGGAGTGCACCCTGATTTATCTGGCCAAGTATGCACCTGCGGACCGGACCTACAACAGTTGGCGGGTCCTCTTCTTGCGCATCATGGGACCCTCCCTGGTCCCGAATCTGAAAAAAGTTTCCGCCTGGCTGGCCACCCAGTGTGTTGTTCCGGCGGTCTATCTTTGCTGTTTCGTCCGCCAGGCTCTGGCCTCGCGAAGGGGCGCGCAGAAGATTCCCGACATCCCGCTATTCATCGCCTTCATAGGGTTTTGTCTTTATCTTAGCTTCGTCCCGGCGCCGACTCGACATCGGATATTCCCCGTTGCGCTTCCGGCAATGATCCTCCTTTGCTGGCTGGTAAGGTCAAATGGCAAGCTGGATCGCGTCCTGCGGGGGATGGTGTGGGTGGGGGCGCTTGCGCTCGCTGTTGGTTTCATCGCTTATCGTCAGACCTGCCCGCGGTATATTCTGAAAGCTGTGACCGGGCCGGTGGCCTTTACGGACCCTGCCGAATTTCAGGAGTATGAGTGGGTCAGGGGGCACACCCAGCCCTCACAGTATTTCTTCCATTGGCATCGCGCCTGGTTCAATTTCCTCTTCGACCTCCGTGACCCCGCCGAAATTTTCTGTTTGTCCAACACGGACTTTACGCGGCCGGAACAAGTTGCCGGCCTGATTCGTGGCTTGGACCAGCATCACGTCCAGTTCGTCGTTTGGAGCACTGGGCTGGATGTTCATTTGCCGTGGAATGACCCTGCGGGTGATCACCTGGATCTCTTGCGCGCGTACTTGCATGCCAAATACCATTTGATCAAAACCTTTAGCACCGGTGATGACCTCTGGGAAAGGAACGGTTTCCCCGATGCGCATGGGTCAGAGCATTCGCAACGCAACTTGACGGGAGTGGATCCCTTGCGACTTGCGGACTAGCCAGCGAAGCAACTCAGACGTCAATCATGGCCTTCCGCTGGACTTTTCAGCCCGCGTAGCGGGGATCATCGTGTGGCCACGGTGCCAGAAGGGGTGGAGAAGACAATCTTACGCCCCCCGCTTTTGCCTGTCGTGGAATTATTTCACAGCTCCACCAGCCGTGGGAAAGAACGCGAAATGTTGGGGAACAGACTGAGAGGATTGTATTACTGTTTGTTTTTCAGGGCTTCGATCAGTTCAGCAACTTTCGAGCCAGCGGTGACGGGTTCAACCATAACGATGTGGCGGGCATTGATCCCCATCCGGTCCGGAGCGTGCCATTCGCTGCCACGCTTCAAAAGGATATTTTTTACTTCCTTGGTTTCCGGATCAGTTTGTTGACTGACGTAGTAAACCTCGGTGAGAACCGGAAACGCCGTCCCCAGCCCCTGGATCTTACCGTAGTAGGCGTCTCCGGTATCCAGCAGCACCGCTTGATACTGGGAGTCGAACCTGACTGTTTTTTCCAACGGCCACGGCCATGGCAATTGCCATTTCCATGCAATCCCCAGAACCGTCAGCGCAACAATCAGGCCGACACCCGCCGAAAATAGGACCCTTTTCATATCGTTAAATCAGCAGTCCGTTGCGCTTCTTATAGCCCATGAGCCCCATCAAACCAATCAGAGCAATGGGTAGTAAGGTCATGGTTCCGGGCTCCGGAGTCTCGAAAGTATAATCTCCGGTACTCGGGTTGAAAATGAAGCTCCCGCTCCCGCCAGTGACGGTGATCGTCACATCAGGGCCAACGGTGACGTATCCGGCTCCGGCGAAGAAGTCGAATTGTTCTCCGGGGGTGGGTGTAAAGCCCGAAAAGTCGATATCGATTGTGCCGCCGGTGATATCAACGAGCCCACTATCCGTGATGTCAATATAGCCGTAGTCGTTGAGGCCGGTGCCATTCACCTCGAAGGTGGTCGTGCCACTATTCTGCGTGTACGAGGAGACATCCTCGATAGGGGGGTCGACGACCAGGCTACCCCCATCGTTGACGATGTTGGCTTGAATTGCGCTGGCCAAGTCGCCCTCGACGTCAACGGTACCGTTGCTTCCAATCAAGAGCTTACCCGGGTCGTCGTGCGATCCAACCCCTACCCATGCACCATTCTCCACGGTGAGCTTTCCGGTGCCATTGAGGCCTACGCCGAGGAAATATCTGTTGTACCACGCGGAACCCTCGCCACTCATGGTAACGTCGCCATTAGAACCTTCTCTGGCTCCCACGATGCCGACCTTGTCGCTGACGTGTCCACCGTCAAATATACCAAGATAGCCATCGCCGTGGTCTCCAACGACCAAGCTGCCTTTGTCCTTCAGGTCTGAGCCCCTGCCCGCGACGATGACCGTACCCTTGGAGCCAGATTTATCGCCGATTTTTACGCTGTCGGCCTCGACTTTTCCCCCGCGGGTGACGGCCAGCCTGCCCTTTCCTTCCTTGCCGACGGTCAGATCTTTGGTTTCCAACTTGGACCCGCGCCCCTCGACGGTGACCTCACCCTTGGAGCCGGGATGATCGCCGATGACAGTTTTCTCGGCCTTGACGTCGCCACCCCATTTAATGTTCAGCTCGCCTTTTCCGTGGTCTCCGACGGTCAAATCTCTGGTTTCCAACTTGGAATGGCGCCCTTCGACGTTGACCTCACCCCAGGAATGCCGATCATCCCCGATAACGGTCTTATAAGCGTCCACAGTGCCCCCGTGCTTGATGTTCAGGATGCCGGCACTGTGGTGCGATTTTCCGACGATGATGGTATTGGCAGTCAGAGTGGGCGAGTGACTGTGGCTGGGCTCTACGTTCAATTCTCCATATCCATGATCGCCAAGGGTCAATTTGTTTACGCTCGTGGCGCTGTTTAACCAGACCTTACCGTAATTATGCCAGGTGCCAATCTTTACATTGATTGTGCTTCCGTCCGGCGCCCCGCAACTGGAAGAAATGGGGCCGTAGCAATTCCAGTTGGTTAGACTACTCCAGTTTCCTTTGCCACCTCCCCATACCTCGGTCCCGCCCGAGGAACCTCCGCAAATGCCTGAGACTGGAAAGAGCAGGCCGAATGCAATGATCAACATCCCCCAGAAAGCCATCCTGGGTCTGGCAATACTGTGGTCGCGCGATATGCTGGGTCCGAACAGCGTCGTTTTCATCTTCAGTCTTCTCCTGCTTATGTTCGAGAACCGCTCCGGCAGAAGTGGTTTCTTTTCTGGTTGCTGCGCTCGAGTGCTTAGGCAATTCTGCCAGAAACACCTGCACCTTTCCTGACCGCCAATCCTTTACGATTATTTACACCTGCATGTTTGCTATTAAGGGCAATTAATTTGCCAAACTAAGCTCTTGTAACTAATTGATTCTGCAATTGATAATATGGCCAAGTTCTGGTCTCTTTCCAGTATCGACTTCTGTCTTGCCTATTTGGTGCAAGGTTCTGCGCCCATTGTCCCCTCGTGAGGTGAGGGGGGCAATTTATGTGGTTTTTGGTCATAGGATTGCGGGCTAGCGATGGGTATGCGCTACGGCTAGCTTTCTAGTTTGATAAAATGCGCAATGCCAGTCACATGCAGCCTCTGGATGGACTTGTGGGGGGCTTCCCTCGTCAGGCGAAGAGGGGCCGGTTGCTGCCGCCACCACCGATGGAATGCACGCTTTTGGCCCATAGAGTCGCAGATTCATGTCACGGCGGGTCGGTTTCTCCGTTAATATGGGGGGTTTGAGGAAGCAATGGAGGAAACATGGTTAACGATATACACTCCCCTGAGTACTTCAAGGGGGCGAATCTCATAATCGGCGTCATCGGATGCGGGTATGTGGGCTTGCCTCTGATCCTGCGGTTTGCGGAACGCGGACATTTTGTATGGGGCTTTGATACTGACCCCAGCAAGATTCAGAGGCTAAACGCGGGCCAAAGCTACCTGCGGCACATCCCGGCCGAGGAAATCAAGCGCCATGTTGACAGCCAACATTTCGTCGCCACCCGTGATTTCTCCAAGCTACGAGATGTGGACGCCATTCTGATCTGCGTGCCGACGCCGCTCGATGACCGGCGCGAGCCCGACCTGACCTACGTTGAACAGACTGCCCACGCGGTGGGGGCGACACTGCAACCCGGGCAGTTGGTGGTTCTGGAGAGTACCACTTACCCCGGCACTACCGAGGAACTGGTTTTACCCATTCTGGAGCGAAGCGGGTGGCGCTGTCTGATCGCGTCCGGCGAAGATAACAAGAATGTCGCCGGCGACTTCTATTTGGCGTTTTCACCCGAGCGGGAGGATCCCGGCAACAAGAATTACAATGTGGGAAGCATTCCGAAAGTCATCGGGGGAGTTAATCCTACCAGCCTTCGTGCGGCGGAGGCGCTCTACTCCCAGATTGTGCCCAAGATCGTTTCCGTCAGCTCGACTCGGGCGGCGGAAATGACCAAGCTGCTTGAGAATATTTTTCGCTGCGTCAATATTGCCTTGGTGAATGAGCTGAAGATGCTCTGCCTGCGGATGGGCCTGGACATTTGGGAGGTCATCGATGCGGCCTCGACGAAGCCTTTCGGTTTTATGCCTTTTTACCCCGGTCCCGGTCTGGGAGGACACTGCATTCCGCTTGACCCGTTTTACCTTTCCTGGAAAGCGCGTGAGTTCGATTTCGCGACGCGCTTCATTGAATTGGCAGGAGAAATCAATACCAACATGCCCTACTCGGTAGTGGAAGCGGTTGCAGGGGCTTTAAATCGCCACGAAAAGA
The DNA here is from genome assembly GCA_003165615.1 of Acidobacteriota bacterium. The sequence goes on from PLWR01000514.1 coordinate 10,379, forward strand.
GTCTCAAGGGCTCCAGAATCCTTATTCTCGGAATGGCCTACAAGAAAGATATTGATGACACGCGGGAGTCTCCGGCACTGAAGATCATGGATCTGCTCATAAAGAGAGGAGCGCAAGTGGATTATAATGACCCTTATGCACCTGCCCTCTATAAAATGCGGCATTATGACTTTTCCAACATGCGGTCCGTTCCCCTCACGGCCGAGGGTCTTTCCCAGCATGATTGTGTGGTCATCGCCACCGACCATTCTGTGTACGATTACCAGATGATCGTGGACCACGCGCCGCTGGTTGTGGATACCCGAAATGCCACGCGCGGCGTTACCGGGAATCAGGAAAAGATCGTCCGTTGCTGAACAGGGTTCGTGCTATGGACTAAAACCCGGAGAATAGGGTTCGGACCTTATGAATCTGTTCTATCCCGAGATATTGGAGCGCACATGACACGACTGAAAGCGGATCACGAGACGCTTAGAGCAATCTTTGCGAATGTTGTAAGCAAAAGAATCCTAATCCTGACGGCGATCTGCTTGGCCGTCCTGCCGATGGCCAACTTGCCCTGGGCGACGAAAGGGATGCTCGCCCGGGACGTCACGCTTGTCTTTTCGGTGCTCGCCGGCGGTTTTCTGATGCTGGCGGTGGGGGAATCGCCCCGGGTTGTGGAGACGGAAAAACTCGTCCTCAAGGCCGAGAATGGAAAAATCGGCGCCGTTCTCGGCATGACCCCGAGTGGACCGAATTTGAGCTTCTATGACCCGGATGGGACAAAAAGACTGGCGATTGGCCTGAGTTCGAACGGACCTGCCGTTGTCCTCTTCGATGCGACGGGAAAGTCGCAATCCTGGTTGTATGCGACGAAAGATTTGAGTGGACTGGTCATGCAGGGAGGTCGGGAAAAACCCTGTGTTGAGCTCAACGCGTCGGCGGTGGGTACAAATCTCACCTTGTTTGACGAGAAAGGTGAAGGGCGAATCCGACTCAGCCTGCAAGGCACCGAACCCACCCTTCGCATTCTTGACGCGGGGGGTAAGGCACGGGTGGCGTTGGGAGTTGACGAGATGGGCCCAGCCCTTGCCTTTTACGATGCGAGTGAGAAGAGGCGAGCGGGCCTCGCCGTCACCTCGGATGGGCCAGCGCTGGGTTTCTACGATGCCGAGGGGAAGATTCGAGCCGGACTGGCGACGAACCAGTCCGGTCCCGTCTTGGCTTTTCTGGACCCCAATGAGCAAGTCATTTATTCCGCGCCCTAAAGGTCGACAATCGTCTATTAAGGGTGAAAAAGCACTTATTAGGACTATCCGAGGAGAGGGCGGTTACGGCTTAGATGGAGCGGGCACTATGGAATGGATTCATGCGGGCGGCGGAAAAATTCCCGCAGCGGCCCGCGCTCAGCGCCCAGGGCAAGACGCTGATTTACGGGGAATTGCGTGAACTGGCCTGCCGCATCGCCGCGACGATTCAAGCGCACACGGAGTTTTCCGCCACCCCGCTCACCGCCGTGTTCGCCTACCGCACTCCCGCCGCCTTTGCGGGAGCCTTGGGTGCACTGCTGGCGGGCAACGGCTATGTCCCCCTGAACCGCACGTTTCCCCTGCAACGAACCCAGGCCATGTTGGAGCGTTCCGAATGCCGCTCGCTTGTCGTTGACCTGGAATCGCTGCCGCAGTTGCAAGCGATCCTCCCAGGACTTCAAACGCCGTTGCTAATTGTGATTCCCGACCTGCCCGACAAGGTAGATGCCGGCGCTTTGCAAGCACAGTGGCCCTTGCACTGTTTTGTTGGGTCCCAGGCACTCCATCCGGCTGACGCCTGGCGCCAACCCGCCGTCCACGACGACTCCATCGCCTATCTGCTCTTCACCTCGGGAAGCACCGGCATTCCCAAGGGAGTCATGGTAGCCCAGCGAAATGTAATGGCTTTTGTGGATTACATGGTCGAGCGCTACCTGATTACCGAAAATGACCGCCTGTCGCAGATGTTTGACATGACCTTTGACCTGTCGGCATTCGATATGTTTGTCGCTTGGGAGCGCGGAGCATTGCTGTGTTGCCCTTCCCAAAAAACCCTGATTAACCCCGGCCGCTACATTCGCGACATGCAGTTGACCGTCTGGTTTTCGGTGCCGTCCACAATCGCCTTCATGAAGCAGTTGGGCATCCTGAATTCAAATCAATATCCATCACTGCGGATAAGTCTCTTTTGTGGCGAACCCTTGCCCGTGTCTTCGGCCGCTGCCTGGCTGGCGGCGGCCCCTAACAGCATCCTGGAAAATCTGTACGGCCCCACCGAGCTCACGATTTCGTGTACCCTCTACCGTTGGGACAGCGTCCGCTCCCCCGGGGAAGCCGAGTTGGGGATCGTGCCGATTGGGTATCCCTATCCTGGCATGAGTGTGCTGGTGGCGGATCAGAACCTGAACGAAGTGCGGCCGGGAGCAGAGGGCGAACTGCTCATGAACGGACCCCAAATGTCGCTGGGCTATTGGCAAGATGCGGAGAAGACCGCCGCGGCATTTGTAATTCCGCCCGGGAAAACCGGGACCTACTATCGCACCGGTGACCGGGTCCGCCGCCCCGTGGGCGACGCCCCCTTGACGTATTTGGGACGAATTGACTTTCAGGTTAAAATACTGGGTCATCGAGTTGAACTCGGGGAAATTGAAGCCCTGGTACGCAAGGCGACCGGGGTGGACGGCATTGTGGCGGTCGGCTGGCCACCCACCGCGAGCGGTTACGGAGGGGTGGAAGTATTCCTGGAGGGCCCGCCCTCGGATTCCGAGGTTATTCGCAGCTCGGTGGCGTCGCAACTTCCGGAATACATGGTTCCACGCCGGTTTCATTTCCGCGATCGGCTGCCCCGAAACGTGAACGGAAAATTCGACCGCAAAGAAATGATGAAACTTCTGGAAAACGGACTATGAACCCATTCGGCTCGGAGGAGTTGAGGGCCTTTCTTCTAGATTACCTGACGAAGAGACCCGCATCCCAGGGAAGAGATATCCCCAGAGAATTAAGGGATGATTACGACCTGCTGCTCTCGGGCATGGTTGATTCGCTGGGATTGTTGGAATTAATGACGGCCTTGCAGGAACACTGCGGGCGGGAAATCGATTTTGACGCGCTGGACCCTGAGCAGATGACCGTGGTCGGCCCGCTTTGTAATTTTGTGGCGGGCGAAATGGCCAAAGGATAATCTTCAGTGATCGCCTTGCCTGACGCTTCGCCCGCGCCCCGGCGCCCCCACCGCTCGATGGAGGACTTTCGCGGAAACTTCGAAGACCTGGCGCTTTTCATGCAGTCCTCGTGGGCCGAAAACAAGTCCCAACCGTTGCTCTACACGCCAGAATTCCTGGCATCGTGCTTTTCCTACCCCGGCGCGAGTTTCAGTCTTGCCCCGACCCTTTATGAGGACTCGCGGATTGCCGGCTTTGTGGCGGGCTTCCCCCGCCGCGTTCATTATCGGGGAAAAGAGTTGCGCATCATTGTTACAGCCCTCCTGACGGTGGCGAACAACCATAAGCAGAGTGGCTTGGGCATCGTCCTTTGGACGGAATTGGTCAAGAGGGCGCGCGCTGCCGGTTACCACGGGGTGATGAGTTACTCCGTTGACGGGGAGCCCATGACCAACATGATGCTGGGTTGTTACCAGCGCATGAAGGTTCCCGCCAGCCGGATATTCTCCGTCCCCTACCTGATGCGGTTGATTTTGCCGAAACAATCCAGGATGGATTCGGGAAACGTTGACCAGGGGTTGATAGACAGCTTCTTACCCGCTGCCTCACGGATGTCCATGGCGGTTCCCCTGGGCCGCGTCTGGAGCCCGGAAGAGGCTGAATGGCAGTGCCGGCATCGCGCCCATCCCGTTATCGTAAGCCACTCGTCGGGCGGGAAGCAGGGAATCCTGACAGGCTACGTCATGCAGATTGCCGATCGCGATAGGACGAAATGCCTTCTCATCGAGGATATACTTTGGCACGATCTGGCCGTCGAGGAACGGCCTGCCCTGGTCCAGAAGATCGTGGAGTGCGCGGCATCCACCGGCGTGCGGATGGCGGTCGTTCCGCTGCTCGGCTATGCTGATCCCGAGCCATTCATGAAATCCCGCTTTTTGCGCTCTCCCCGCGTGCTTCACGCCTACCTCGGGTTATGGAGCGAGGAATTGGCTCCCGAGCCGGTAAGCTCTTTCTATGTCGATATTTTCTGAAGAAACGACATCAGCACGATTGTAGGAGGTTCATTGACTCCGGGCATCCGTTTCAGCATCATTATCACATCCTATAATCAGCGGGAGTTCATTAAGGAGGCTGTGGACTCGGCCTTATCGCTAGGTTACAAGCCGGCAGAAATTATCGTTGTCGATGACGGGTCCAGCGACGGAAGCCAGGACCTTTTGCGCCAGCATGGGGACGCGATTCGCCTGGTTTGTCTCGAAAAGAATCAAGGGGCCTCCGCTGCTCTCAATCGGGGGGCTCTCCTGGCTACCGGTGATTACCTGGTGTTCCTCGACGGTGACGACGCGTTCCTGCCGTGGTGCTTGGATGTATATGCGCGCATCGCGGAGGCAAAGCAACCCAAGCTGATCCTGGGATTCATGCGGTGGTTTGAGGGACCCCTCCCTGCCATCCTGCCGGAGGAAGTGCCGCATGAAATCCGGATGGTTGGATACGGGGATTTCCTGCAAAAAGACCGGTCGTATGAGAAGAGCTCGAGCGCACTGGTGGTTGATCGCCAGGTCTTTCAAAGTGTGCAGGGGTGGCCCACCGCCACATGGCCCTTGAACGATCTGCATTTTCTTCTCAGACTGTGTGTTTGCGGCCAGGCCGTCCAGGTCCTTACGCCTTTCACCACGTTGCGCCGCTCCCATGCCTACAATTCCGTCAAATCCATCCCGCCTTTCCTGCTCTCACTGCACGCCCTCATCGAGCGCGAGCGCTCGGGTGAATTCCCCGGTGGCAAGCAGCGCCGTTTCGAGCGCCACGCGCTGATGGGAGGTTCGATACTGCATTGGGCAATGAAGGCTGTGAAGGTTGGGCTGTATGGGGGCGCCCTGAAGCTCCTGGCCCGGGGGTGGCCCATGGTCTGCGAGGCCGCAATGCACAGGTGCGGATCGGTGCTCAAAGGTCGGCAATCATGTGAAACAATCAAGATGTAAACTGGACAGGGTGACCTTGGCGGGGGTGGTTGGACATAGGATTTGGACGGCTTGACAGTATGCTGGACACATGCGCGGGGGAATGCCATTGATGCCGAGAATTCGTTTCAGCATCATCATCGCGACTTATAATCAGCGAGGGCTCATCAAAGACGCGGTGGACTCGGCGCTGTGCCAGCGGAATGACGCGGTGGAAATCATCGTGGTTGACGATGCCTCCACCGACGGGACCCAGGATGTCCTGAGGCAATATGGGGACGCGATTCGCCTGGTCTGCCGGGAAACGAATGGGCGGGTCAGCGTAGCTCGTAACTGCGGCGCGGTCCTGGCAACCGGGGAATATCTGGTGTTCCTTGACGGGGATGACGCGCTTGTGCCCTGGGCACTGGACGTGTATGAGCGAATTATCCAGACCACCAACCCCAAAATGATAGTTGCCAGGCTGTGGCAGTTTGAGGGAATGTTGCCGGTAGCCCTGCCGGGAAATGCTCCGCAAAGCACACAAATCATCGAGTATGTGGATTACTATCGAAAAGATCGAACCGCCGCGAGCACCGCCAGCGCCCTGGTGGTTGATCGCCAAATATTTCAGAGTGTGGGGGGGTGGTCGCCGGACATGCTGCTGATGGAGGACCATGATCTTGCCATGAAGCTCGGTGTCTCCGGCCGGACGATTCTCATTCTCGCCCCTCCCACGGCCTTTTATCGAAACCATGCCAACAACGCTTCCAAAGACATCCCCGGTTACCTGCCCTGGGTGTGTAAGGTCATCCGCAACGAACGCTTGGGGAAATATCCGGGGGGCGCCCAACGCCGTTTCCAGAGGCATGCTCTCATCGGCGGTTACATACTAACTTGGGCGAGCAGGGGGATTAAGAGAGGGCTGTACGCGGACACGCTGAAGCTCATCGCCAACAACTGGCCCATGGCTTTGGCGGCCGTGACCAGGAAATTAGTTGTGAGGCTGAGGGGCCGGAAAGCGCCCGAAACTCTCGATATGCCAGGGGGGCAGACTCCCGGTGGACAGCGACCTTGGACGCGGGAACAAGGAGCAGCAGGGGAGATGCTTTGATGACGACTCCTCGATTCAGCATCGTGATTACAGCATGTAATCAGCGAGCGTTCATCAAGGATGCGGTGGATTCCGCGCTGTCCCTGCCCAACGTGGAGAGGGAAATCATCGTGGTGGATGATGCCTCTACCGACGGGACGCAGGAGATCTTGAAGCAATATGGGGACGCGATCCGATTGGTCTGTCACGCGTCCCATCAGGGCTCGGGCGCGGCTCGCAACTCAGGGGCCGCTCTGGCAATTGGCCAATACCTGATGTTCCTCGATGGGGATGACACGTTCCTGCCTTGGGCGCTGGATGTTTATGCGAGTATCGTGCGGGCAAAGAACCCCAAAATGATTTTGGCCCCCATGCGGTGGTTTAAGGGCACGTTGCCGGTCCTTCAGCCGGGGGATACTCCGCAAGAGATCCGCACCGTCGAGTACCAGGATTATTTGCGTAAGGACCGGAGCTTTGCCAACAGCGCGAGTGCCCTGGTCGTGGATCGGCAATCTTTTCAAGCTGCCAAGGGGTGGTCAACGGATTTATGGCCCATGAACGACCAGGATTTTACACTCCGTTTGGGTGATTGCGGCCGGACGATTCATATCCTCTCGCCTCCCACGACCTTTCATCGGTCTCACCCCGCCAACACCGTCAAAGTGGTGCCGCCTTATATACCGTCGCTGTTCAGGATCATGCACAACGAACGCGCCGGGGAATATCCTGGGGGTGACCGGCGCAGTGTGGAACGGCGTGCCGTGATCGGCAGTCTGGCACTTTTTTGGGCAAAGCGGGCCGCGAAAGCCGGGTTGTATGGGACGGCCTTAAAACTCCTCGCCCGCTGCTGGCCCCTGACTTTCTTGGCCGCCTGGCGCCGCTTGTCAGTTGCGATTAAAGGGCGGCAACCGGTGGAAACATTTGCGATCATAAAACAGGACACGAGCCAGTAAGTTTTTCTTGCGCGGATTAGGGTTGAAATGATCGAGGGACGGAATGGGAATGCGCGGGGGCTGCTTGGGAATTCGATGAATTTATTAGGCGCACTGGAAATCTTGAAGCGGCCCATCTCCGCAGCGGCCATTGGCCGGGATGTCTTCCTGGCGTGTGGCTTTACCCCCCTGCACCTCAAGACATTCCTGGCGGCGCACCTGCGTTTGTGTTTCCCTAACGATCGAATCGAGATAAAAACAGGCTTATATGGTGACCTGGCCGGTAATCTGGAACGAGTGCAGCCATCCAGCCACTCGGCGGTTTGCGTCGTGGTGGAATGGGCGGACCTCGATCCCCGGCTGGGCATTCGCGCTTTGGGCGGATGGCGTTCCGCGGACATCCCCGGCATCGTGGAGTCGGCGCGCCGGCAAAGCGAGCGACTGACTCATCTGGTAAGACAGTTGGCGGAGAATATGCCGGTATGCGTGAGTCCCCCCACGCTTCCTTTGCCTCCGCTATTCACGACGCGAGGGGGACAAGCCCATCACGACGAGTGCCAACTGCGGGAAATAGCTGCGTCACTTGCGGCCTCCCTTTCGGCATGTCGACGCGTGAGGCTGCTGAATCTCCAGCGCCTTGACGAAATCTCGCCGCTGGGACGGCGATTCGATGCCAGGGCGGAAATCACCAGCGGCTTTCCCTACACTCTCGAACACACCTCAAGACTCGCCGAACTGCTGGCAGGGCTCATTCAGGATTCACCGCCGAAAAAGGGGCTCATTACCGACCTTGATGATACCCTCTGGGCCGGAATTCTGGGCGAGGTTGGCGTGGAGGGCATCGCCTGGGACATGGCGGGTCACGCCCATCTGCACGGCCTCTATCAGCAATTCCTTGCTTCATTGGCCAGTGCTGGAGTGCTTCTCGCCGTCGCCAGCAAGAATGATCGGGCGCTAGGGGAGCAGGCACTGGGCCGCAGTGACCTTCTGCTTTCCAAAGACAGCCTTTTTCCACTGGAAATCCATTGGGGGCCAAAGTCGGAGTCGGTAAGGCGCATTTTAAAGGAATGGAACATCGCTCCCGATGATGTGGTCTTTATCGACGACAGCCCCATGGAAGTGGCTGAAGTCCATGCCGCATTCCCGGAAATGGATTGCGTCGTATTTCCCCAGGGCGATCATCAGGCTATCTGGGACCTGCTGAAGCGATTGCGGGACGGCTTCGGGAAAGGCCTGGTCTCTCCCGAGGACGAGATTCGGCTGGGCAGCATCCGCGCCGCTTCGACGATAAATGATGGCTTGAATGAGGGCGGGCTCCGCGCGGACGATTTTCTTCGCCATGTCGAAGCCACCATCACCTTTAGCCTGGGAACTGACGCGCATGACCAAAGGGCTTTCGAGTTGATTAATAAAACCAACCAGTTCAATCTTAATGGCAGGCGACTCAGCGAATCGGAATGGCTAAGCTTTCTTAAAGACCCCGCGGCTTTTCTCCTTACCGCCTCCTATGAGGACAAGTATGGCCTGCTGGGTAAGATCGCGGTGATCCTGGGGAAGATTGAAGGCCACAAGTTGCATGTAAGATCTTGGGTCATGAGCTGCCGGGCATTCTCCCGCCGTATCGAACAGCAATGTTTGAAGTACTTATTCGAAAAGCTCGACGCGGAAGAGATTGTCTTCGATTATGAAGCGACTGCCCGCAACGGCCCTCTGCAGGAATTCTTTGCGGAATTGTTGGGTGGGCCGGCGGCGCCGGATTTGTCCGTTCATAAATCCGGTTTTAGCGCCAGGGTTCCGGCCTTGTTTCATCGCGTCGTGGAGGATGTGAATGTCTGAGCAGGAAGATCGGCTGGTGCGGGTTTTTGCCTCGGTATTCCCAGCCCTCAAGCCGGAACAAATTCGTGCCGCCAGTGCAGAAACCGTGGCGGAATGGGATTCGCTGGCGGCTGTCACCCTTGTTGCGGTTATTCAGCAGGAGTTCGGTGTGGAAATTGATCCGCTCGACTTGCCGGAGTTAAGCTCCTTTGAGGCTTTACGAACCCATCTGGGCCTGACCTCCGACGCCGGTCCGGGAAGGGATGTAACCACAAACCCGTGAAAGAGAATGCGCTGCGAGGTTTGACGAATCGGATACTTCAGCACCTGGCACGGATTTTGCCGGGGGCTCGGACTCTGCGCGTCGCTCTGCACCGGGCACGGGGCGTGAAGATCGGGAGAAACGTCTGGATTGGGTATGACGTCATCCTGGATACGTCCCGCCCCTATCTCATCACCATCGAAGACGGCAGCTCCATTGGTATGCGCGCCACCATCATCGCGCACTTCCGGGAATCGCACGGCGTAAAGATTGAACAAGATGCTTTTGTCGGACCGGGAGTCATCATTCTCCCCAATGTCGTGGTGGGCCAGGGAGCGGTGGTAACTGCCGGAAGCGTGGTAACGCAATCGGTGCCTCCGATGACCGTCGTCCAGGGCAATCCTGCGGTTCCAGTAGCCCGGTGCGGAGTCCCCCTCGGACCTGCTGTTTCGTTGAAGGAATTTTCCCGGCGACTCAAACCACTCGCCGGCCGTGTGCCAGACCCAAAACGGCAGGCCTGAACCTTATGGAAGAGGAGACCCCACGGACCAACAAACTGTGTATGAAGCTTGTCGTCCCGCATACAGGTGATTTGCCGGCGGCAGACGCTCGCCTGATCCGTCTGGCCCAGTTTTTGGGGATACGTTGCGAATCGGTTCGCCTGGACAAACCAGTTCGACAGTACGCGGAGTTTATTGCCAACGCTGTTCCGGATCGGAACTCCTGCCTGGTGGTAAACCCACAAGTCATGCGGGAATGGGTGGGCGGGGATGTTTTTCCCGCTGACCTGGCAGCGTGCTTTGGGTCACGCTTTCCGCACCTGCTCGTGCACGGCCTGACCCTGGGCCCCTTCGTCGACGGAATGATCTCTTCCTTGTCGAAGGGCAGACTACGTTCTGTAAAGCCGATTGCGGATGCCGGGCGGCTTTATGAGATCAGCCCGAACTCGCAAGATATCTGCGGACATTTTTCCGGACTTTCGTTCGGCCCCATCAACCCTGCCAATGACCATGCACTCACCGTCAGCACCGACGACTCGACTTTACGGAAGTTGATCTGTATCGGCGGAAGTCCTCTGATGGCAGCCCTGCCGCGGGATAAAACGGAAATCCTGTTCCTTGCCAGTGAAGATACCGCCGACGTCAACGCTGATGTGGGTTTCGCCCCCTTAAGCGATTACTTCTCCCGATTAATGCCCCACGCCATGGCGCTGCGGTACATCTTCGGGGAGGGGTGCTGGCATCCCGGCAAACCTCGCGCTTCCATCATCATCGATGATCCTCTGCTGCGGCGGAATTACGGGTATCTGAATTTCGCAACGCTTCTGCACCTGGCGGAAGAGCACAATTTCCATACTTCCATCGCGTTTATCCCTCACAACTACCGCAGGAATTCGGCGCGAATCATCCGGATGTTTCGGCAAAATCCCCACCGCCTCTCGATCTGCTACCACGGAAATGATCATACCCAGGCAGAGCTTGCATCAACCGACACGACGCGCTTGAATACGATGCTGGGTATCGCCGACGAGCGGATGAAGGCGCAGGAGCAAACGACCGGACTCCATTGCGATAAAGTGATGGTGTTCCCGCAAGGGAATTTTTCCGCAGAAGCCATGGAGGTTCTCAAATCGCGAAATTTCCATGCGGCGGTGAATACGGTTCCTTATCCCGAGGGCCAGCCGGTTCTCCTCACCCTTGCGGAACTCGCCCAGCCCGCGGTACTTCGATTTGGGGGGTTCCCTTTATTTATTCGGACCTACGTTGCCGGAACCCAAAGTCAGGACATCGCTTTCAATCTTTTCTTCGGAAGGCCTGCTCTCTTCGTCGAACACCATGAAATCTTCAAGCAACCGGCCCCGCTATTGGAGGCAGTGCGGAAGGTCAACTCCGTTGCGCCGGGGATTTCGTGGTCCAGTCTCGAAAGCGTTGTGGGCAACTCGATTCTCCAGCGGCGCATGCCCGATGCAACGGTGCAGGTTCGGGCTTACGCAAGCAGCGTGCGGATTACCAATGATTCCGGTTCGGTCGAGCGGTTTTCGATTGCATGGGGCCCGCCCGGTAAATGCTCCCCCTTTGAGCAAGTGTTTCGCGATGGAACTCCGCTCCCCAGCGTTGAAATCGACGGTGCCGGAATTCGCGCTGCAGCGGAATTGGCTCCTGGCACTTCCCAGACATTCTCAGTGGTCTATGGAAATGGTTACGCCACCCTGGGAAAACTTGGCCTGCGATGGGATGCCAAGGCCTTTTTGCGGCGAAGGCTTTCCGAAGTGAGGGATAATTACCTCAGTAAGAATCAGCATGTGTTGAAGGCAGCCAAAGCCTTGCGGGGCCGATTTTTGTCGTGAGTCACAACTAATAGGAACTCTGTGATCGACAATAAAATACTATGCCAAAAACTATCTGCCATTCCCTTTTGGGAACCGTACTCAGTGTCCTCCTCATGGCGCACCCCTGCGGCGCCGAGTGGCGCCATGTCGGGAAAATGATTGCCAGCCCGGCGCAAGGCAATCAAATCGTCTTCCATAATTCTGAAGTCAATGTGGTGGTCACCGTGTTGGCTCCCGATCTGGTTCGGGTTCGAATGGCTCCCGGAAAGGACCTGCCGCCCGATTACTCCTGGGCGGTCATCAAAACCGATTGGCCCAAGGTGGCAGTGGAGTTTTCCGGGAGCGAAGGGACGCGGATCATTCGAACCTCGGAAATCGAAGTTCGCATTGACCTCCAGCCCTTCCGCATCGCGTTCTACAACCCCCAGGGGGAACTGATTTCCCGGGACGCTCGCGACATGGCCTGGGACGGCGGACAAGTCCGCTGCTGGAAATGGATGCCCCCCGGCGAAGAGTATTACGGCCTGGGAGAGAAGGCCGGAACGCTCGCCAAGCGCGGCCATTCTTACGTCATGTGGAACACTGACCCGGCTGCGTACAATGCCAACACCGATCCCATGTACCAGACCGTTCCGTTCTTCATCGGCCTGCGCAAAGGCCAGGCGTATGGAATCTTCTTCGACAACACCTACCGGTCATCCTTTGACATGGGGGCGGAATCCAACGAGGAGTACTCTTTCGGGGCCAACGGCGGCGAGATGAACTATTACTTCTTCTACGGCCCTGACCCCAAGAAAGTCATCGCCCGCAATACCGAGCTGGTGGGACGCGCCGAGCTGCCTCCGCTATGGTCGCTTGGCTACATCCAAAGCAGCGCCTATTACCTTACCGGCAGCGAGTTTCGTTTCGTTGCGGAAAACCTCCGCCGCCGGCGCATTCCCTGCGATGTGCTCTTTATTGACACTCTCGACCACATGGACGGAAGACGCATCTTTACCTGGAACACGAATGCCTTCCCGGATCCTGGGAGTTTTCTGGCGGATTTGCGGCGGCAGGGCTTCCGCGCTCTTGAAAACATCACCCCCACCCCCAAAGTAGATGATAACTATTGGGTGTATAAGCAAGGCATGGCGGGTGATCACTTTCTAAAAATGAAGGACGGATCGGTGTTTGTCGGCAATCTTTGGGCAGGGGATTGCGTCTGGCCTGACTTCACGGCGCCCAAGACCCGCGATTGGTGGGCATCCCTCACCGGACGCGACCTCCAGCTCGGCATCAACGGCATTCTGACGGATATGAACGAACCTACGGCGGACCAAGTTCCGCTCCGCAAGGGATGGGTGCCCGGAGCGCTCGATCCCCAAATCGTGTTTGACGATCACGGGTTGAAAAGTCCCTACGCCAAAAGCCACAATGTTTACGGGATGCTGGAGACAGCCGCCACCCGCCAGGGGATGCTCAAATTTCACCCCAACGAACGGCCTTTCGTGATTACCCGCGCCACCTATGCCGGAGGCCAGCGGTACGCCGCGCAGTGGACGGGGGATAACATGGCCACGTGGGAAGACCTGCGTGCTGGCATCCGCGCCGTCTTGAGCCTGGGGGTTTCCGGCCTGCCCTTTGTGGGCTCTGACGTGGGGGGATTTGTGGGCTACCCCAGCGCCGAACTCTACACGCGGTGGCTGGAGGCCGGCGTGTTCCACCCGTACTTCTGGACCCATACGGACGACAAAATCCGAACCCTTGATCCCTGGTCGTTCGGCCTTGAAGACGAGGCGATCAACCGGCGCACCATCGAACTGCGCTACCGGATGCTTCCTTATTTCTATAACGCTTTCTACCAGGAAACCCAGACCGGACTTCCGATAATGCGGCCCTTGTTCCTTGACGACCCGGCTGATGAAAAGTCCATGGACCCGACCCCGGCGGGTGAAAATAATGAGTTCCTTTTCGGCGAGGATTTGCTGGTGGCTCCGGTGGTGACCGAAGGAGAGTTTCAACGTAAAGTCTACCTTCCCCGGGGGACTTGGTTCGATTTTTGGAGTGACCAAACGTACTCGGGCCCTAAGACCATTATCGTGGAGGCTCCTCTCGATCGCATTCCCATGTTCGCCCGCGGTGGGGCCATCTTGCCCATGCGGCAGCTTGTGCAATATGTTACCGAAGCCCCGATTGACCCGCTGACTTTCGAGATCTATCCCCAAGGGCATTCGGCTCGCCAGTATTATGAAGACGATGGGGTGAGTTACGACTACCAGAAAGGTGTTTACCTGCTTGAAACCGTCAGCGTTGACGACCAGGGCGGGACTGTGAAAGTGGCGATTTCAGGTCGAGACGGCAGCTATAATCCGCCCTCCCGCTTTCTGGTCCTGAAAATCCATGGCCTGCAAATAGCGCCCCGCCAGGTTGTGGTGGACGGCCGGGAATTGACCGTAATGCCCTCACCTGACTTGTTGGAGATGTCCAGGGAAGGCGCCGCCTACGATTCCAAGACGAGAACGGTTTGGATCAAGACGCCGGACCAGAATTTCCCTTTGGAAGCCACCGTGACAAGATAGAAATCCGCTTACGAACATTTCACCTCGGCGGGTTCGTCCTTTTCTTCATGGGCAAGATCGCGGCTCCAGCGCAGGGCTTGAGTATACAGTTCGCAGAACTTTTCCTCCTTCAGGCCCAGGTTTTTCGCCAGGGCAGCGAACTCCTCCCAATTGCCCTGCTCGTAGCTGATGACGGCCTGAAGGACGTCGCGCATCGAGTTCTGCTCGCCCACCAGCGCGGCGCTCACGTCCGGCGCAATGGGCAGTTCTGCGAGTATCACGCGCATGGGACGACGTAGAAGGACATCGATAAAGGACAGTAACCCCAGGAAAAAGTAGTCGGATTGGCGTTTGGGCGCCCCCATCAGCGGCGCGAGGTATTCGCAGAAAGTCCCGCGGATCAGAGCCATAGCCACTAGGATGGGGGGGGCGCCCTCACCCATGGCGGCCACGGAAATCAGCCCGATCCACTTGCGAATCTCATCCTGTCCCAGCAACAGGAGGGCGTGCCGGATGGACTTGATCTGCGAGTGAAACCCGAATCGCGCCGAGTTCAAGAAACGCAGCAGCTTGTACGACAGGGCCAGATCATGCTTGATCGTGTTGGCAACTTCCTGCACTTCGATCTCCGGCCGGGTGACGGCGGCCAGAACCAGCAAGTAGACCAATTTGGTCGGAGTGACTTCGGAAGTTGCGTAAGGCTGTGCCTTGAGGAAGAATCGGCCTTGGAAATAGGAGCAGCCCTGCTGCACGGCAGCCTGAAACTGCGTGCGATTATCCACCTTATCGGCCAAGAAAATTGTCCCCTTCGGCCGGAACTTCCGGATGAGCAGCCATTGCGCTCGATCCGAAGAGGCGGTTACATCCAGCTTAATGATGTTAGCCACATCCGCCAGCGGATCCTGCCCCGCGCCTTGGAAATTCTCCAGGGCGATCAGAAACCCCGCTTCTTTCAGCCCCCGGCAAGCTTTTATAACCCCCTCATCGGGTTCCCCGGTCGCTAGTATCTCCAGCACCACCTGATCTCGCGGCATAGCCGCGGCTGCCCCCCCGATCAACGCTTCTCGCGGACATTTGATAAAGGCGCGCGCGCCGTCGGTGATCCCTTCCATCCCCTCAAGAGCCGGAGTGCCGGGGCATGCCTCTTCCCCCGCGGGGCCACCGTTCACCGGTGCCCATATTCCCTCCCCTCCGGGACGGAAGAATAGCTCGTAACCATAGACCCCTTGATAGCGGTCCAGGATGGGCTGCCGGGCAATAAACCTGTGCATAGCCAAAAGCCTTTCCTGCCTGCAGCAGCTTCTGCTGTTGAACTAGCCACAGCGGCGTTGGCCCAACCTCCGGGCACACAGAGGTCATCTTTTTAATCGGCAGCGCACAGGCAATCTTGAGCCCATATTCGAATCGGGCGGTAATTCCGCGAGGCACCCGTCGAACTTTGCCTACAACCCTTACTATTTTAGGAATGATATTTCTGGACCGCCTCCCCCGAGGGCGGGCACAAGGCTCCGGTGGCTTCCGGCCTGTTTACCTGATTGGACATTATGACTGAAAAGCGCCCCCCCGCCCGACGCGCGCCCCAGCCTCCTGACGGGAGCCACGATAGGTGGCNNACAGGTATGTTAGTATCGAGGTTCTTGCAATTCTGGTTTGACATATTCTAATTGGCAGAGAGGGAAGTGTGCTTCGCATCGGAATCGTCGGTCTACCCCAAACCGGCAAAACTACCTTGTTTCAGATTTTAACCCACGCGCATGGCAGCGGAACCGGCTCCGGCAGGCAGGAGGCTCGCGTGGGAGTCGTCCGCGTTCCTGACGCGCGGCTCGACCGCCTGATTGAAATGTTCAGGCCGCTGAAGCGCGTCTATGCCACCATCGAATACATGGACATGC
>PLWR01000304.1:0-1563 GCA_003165615.1 Acidobacteriota bacterium
AGCGGCCCAACAGCAGCAGGCGATTGCCGGCCCGCTTGAAATCCTTGGTGACGATCCCTTTCACATCGCTGACTCGGCCCATGGTGGCCACGGCGAGGGTGGGAGGCACTTCGATTCTTCGCCCCCCCGCCTCAAAAGTTCCCGAGCTCGAATCCTTGCCGGAAATAAATGGCACGCCGAGATCAACGGAAAGGTCGGCGATGGTTTCCACCATTTCCACCAAATCGAAGGCCGTTTCCGGGCGCACGCGAGGCGTGTAGAAGTTGTCGCACAGCACCATTTGACGGTAATCGGCGCCGGCCACTACCGCCTTGGTAATGGCTTCCAGCATCATCAGGCGCGCCATGGCGGCGGGATCGATTTCGCCGTAGAAGGGATTGAAAGCCAGCGTGGTGATAATCCCATTCGGCTTGCCTCGCAGCGGCGCCGAGACGTAGATGTTGGTGGGCATGCGATGGTTCTTGCCGGCGTAAGGTCCCACGGCGGTCCGACCCTGCACTGTGGAATCATAGCGCGTGCCGGCGGAGCTTTGGTCGGCGCAATGATAGTGGGACAATACTCGTTGGACAGCGCTCTGCCAGTCCACCCGGGTCTGGGGTTCGGGAATCTTCAACTGAACAAGATGTCGCTCCGGTGGGGCAGTGGGTGTGGGATCTATCGGGCAGGCGCGCCAGAGAAAAATCATGTTCAGGTCGACCACCGTTTCACCATGCCACTTCGCCTGCAAGCGGCCCGAGTTGTTAAACCGTCCGAGAACGCATGAGGCCACTTCGAAGCGGCACAGAATGGCCTGTGCTTCTTCCAGCTTGTCGGGCGGTACGGCCATCAGCATCCGCTCCTGAGATTCGGAGAGGAGAATTTCCCACGCCGTCAGGCTCTGGTCCTTCAGCGGCACGGCATCCAGGTCAATTTCCACGCCCGTGTCAGCCCCCATTTCACCGACGGCGCACGAAATGCCCCCGGCGCCGAGGTCGGTAATGGTGCGGATGCATTCGCGATCGCGCAGAATGGGGATCGCCGTGGTGAAGCGCCGCTCGGTGATGGGGTGGCCGATTTGGACGGCGGCCGATTCTTTTTCCAGGGTCTCGCCGGTCATGGCGGCGGAGCTGGCGGTGGCGCCATGGACGCCGTCGCGGCCGGTGGCGCCGCCAAACAACACCGCAATGTCACCCGGCTGGGGCGGATCTTTTTGCGCGTACTGCTTCGGCAAGAGGCCCAGCGAATGGCCCAGCGCCAAGCACTTGGCATAGCCCGGATGGCAGCGGTAGATGGGGTGCATCATGGGAATACCCATCGGGTTCATGTAATAAGCCGTGGCGCGAATCGACTCCGACACAATCAATTCCGGATGGAGCGCCCCCGCCGGCACCTCATTTTCCGGCAAGCGCGGGTCCATAGTGCCCATGACGGTGGTGCCCCCAATCGGGTACGCGCCTTTGCCAAAGCCCAGGGTGTCGCGAATCACCCCGCCGTGTTTGGTGGCGATTCCCCCAAAGGGCGCGATGGAGCTGGGGAAATTGTGCGTTTCACCCTTGATCGTCACCACCCAGCCATCCACAAAAT
>PLWR01000304.1:1613-4367 GCA_003165615.1 Acidobacteriota bacterium
AGTGATCGCTCCAGCTCTGCACCAGAATCTCGACCTCCGCATCCGTGTAAGGCCGGCCGCGCTCTTGCTCGTGCGTCTGAATGACTTTCATCTGCGAAAGCGGGGCATACCAGGAGCGTTCCCTTGACAGCGCCGAGAGCTCATCATCGCTGAGGCCTTGCAGTGAAACCTTGCCGACCGGATCAGGCTTTCCACTTGGCTGAAGCGTGGACACGACCTCATGGGGTTCGCGAATCCGTTCGACCACTTTGTTATATAGGAAACGCGCGGCGAGGCTTTTGGCCTCCCCATCATCGAGCCCGCAGAATTGATAGCGCCGGCTCAAGCGCGCGAATTGCAATCCGTCTTCCCCCAGTGCGTGCGCGCCAGCGAGGATCGAAGGCGTCTCCGGATCGGTCACGGCGGGGCGATAGGCGATCTCCACGATGGGTCCCTGCACAGGATCGAGCTGCGACGTTTCTGCCGGAACCTGGTAAAGCGGGTTGATGAGCAGGGGCATCAATCGCTCCAGGTTAAAGGTGCCTTCCAGCCAAACGACTCGTTCAATCATCACGTTGGTCAGGCGGGTGTGTCCGCGCCGGCGGAAAAAGCTCAGCCAGTTGCGCGCTTCGGGATCATCTTGGGAAAGAGTATAAATGCTGTGGATTGCCATCTTCGCCTCAACGATAGGGTTCGGGTCATTTGCGATGGGTGATTGTCGATTGCCGATTTGTGATTGCCGACTTACGACCCTCGATTTTCTGGTTTCGATTTTCGATTTTCGATTTTCGCTCTTCGCAAAGTCAGTGGTCCATTATAACTGGGATGGGGCGTTTGCGTCTCTACTAACCAGCCGGAGGGCATGGGTACGGTCGGAATTTGTTTTTGGTAGGGGGTGACTTTTCCGGCAGGCGAGTTTGCAGGCGAATCCAAAGTGGATACCCCGCAAATCCCCGCCACTCCCCGCATCAGCCCAATAGAGATGTTGGGGAGAACAAAAGGCGAACAGGCTGGCGAAAAATTGGGAACCAACCGGAAAGTAAATTCCGCAGGGTCGCCTTAGCTGTGCGGTAACAAGTAATGGGTCGCGGTAGGGACGGGCATTGCTGCCCGTCCCTACCGCGACCCATTTCCCTCCTGACACCATTTTCCCCCCCACCTACCGATTCTATTACTATGAGAAGGCGCATCCAGGCTTGCAAAGCCCGGTGGGTACGAAGAAGTGAAAAAATGTAATTTTCACCGCAGATCCTCATGAGCCTGCGGCTCGCCACGGTTAATGAAAATGCGCGAAGCGCTTCGGCGCAGCTATTTTCATAGCAGAGACGCTGAGATGCAGAGAAAAGCTTTTTTGTTTTCAAACCTCAGCGCCTCTGTGGTGAAAGACATGAGGGGATTTTTTCACACCTTCTACCGGGGCGGGAATCCCGACCGCGGCATTTTGCCCACCGAGGAGTTGATTTTCGCCTGGAAAGAGCGTAGATTCTCCTTAGGGATCGACCGCGCCGCCCCTCAAGGAAGGGTGTCATGAATACACGTGTGAAAGTTTTCGTCCTGGGATTCGTGCTTGTCTGCCTGGCCGCTGCCAGTGGTTACGCCCAGCAGAAATCAGATGCGCCCGATACCTCGCTGGGCGACATCGCCCGGCAGATCAAGGCGCAAAAAGCCAAAGAACATAAGCCGGTGAAGCTTATCACCAACGATAACATATCCGGTCCCAATGATGATGGGTCCGGATTCGGAGCCAACTCGCCGCGAAAGGGCTCCGCCGAGTCCTCTCCGAAACCAGATGGCGCGTCTGCGGGGGGGCACGATGAGAAGTACTTCCGCTCGCACCTGAGCACCCTTCAGGACAAGCTCGATACGCACAAGCGCGAACTCGAGGTGCTGCAAGAGAAGCTTGGGCAGAATCAGATGCAGTATTACCCCGACCCCAACAAGACCCTCCAGCAAGAGTACTCGCGCCGCGACATCAACAAACTCACCGACGCAATCGATGCCAAGAAACAGCAGGTTGCCGACGATGAGAAGGCCATCGAGGATTTGCGCGACCAGCTCCGCCACGAGGGCGGTGATCCCAGTTGGCTGCGCTAAGCGAGGGACCCATGGGTAGAACTACGCTGCTGTTCACGATTCTCATGTTGAGCGCGGTCTTGCCGCTCGTTGCCCGGCCTCAGCAGCAGGAATCGCTCGGGGACGTGGCGCGGCAACTCCGCGATCAGCACGACAAGGGCTCCCGGAAGGCTACCAAGGTCTTCACCAACGACAACCTGCCGGCGCCTGTTCCCGGGGAGGCCATAACCTCGCTGCCGCCCACCACAGGAAATCCTTCAACTCCCGCGCCCACCACTTCCACCCCTGCCGCTCCCCCCTCATCCGAGGAGACCAGCAACAAGAAGCCTGTGACTCCGGGAGACAAAGTCAAAACCCGGGATTACTGGCAAGGGAAATTCAAGGCCGCGCGCCGGGACTTGGCGCAGGCACGCGAGGAGCAAGCACTCTCCGAGGATGAATTGAATCTGCTCCAGATCCAGCAGGTGCGGGAGATGGACCCCGGCGCCAAAGCCGACCTCACCGCCAAAGTGCAGGCCAAGCAATCCGAGGTTGATACCAACAAGGCTACGGTGGACGCGGCGCTGAAGGCTCTTGATGATCTGGAGAAGGAATTCAGGGACAGCGGTGCTCCGGAGGATTGGAGCAAGACGGATGAACCACCTGCGGCAGGGTGAGAGCCGGAACCTTCAGATCGCTGCAGGGTTCCGTCAAAGTCCACGA
>PLWR01000304.1:4374-8784 GCA_003165615.1 Acidobacteriota bacterium
TGCGGGGCCGCCAAGCTGCGTCGACATTGACGGGACCCTTGAGATCGCTGCCGCCATCCGCCATTAAATCTTCTCGCCGACATGCAAAGCGGCAACGCCACCCGTAAAATTCTTATAGGCCACCTTATGAAAGCCGGCGCCTCGCAGCATTTCCGCCAGGACATTCTGATCCGGAAACTTCGCAACGGAGTCCGGCAGGTAACGGTAAGGCCCTTCGACCCCTGAAATCCACGCCCCGATACGCGGCAGGACGCGGCGAAAATAGAAGCGAAAAATCGGTCCGAATATCGGCCAGCGCACCCGCGAGAATTCGAGTATGGCAAGCCGCCCGCCGCTCTTCAAGACCCGCCGCATTTCTTCAATCCCCCGTCCGTAATTGGCCAGGTTGCGAAATCCGAATGCAGACGTGACCGCATCCAGCGAGGCATCAGCGAACGGCAGGTGGAGCGCGTCGGCTTCCAGGAAGTGAATCCGCCGGCCTCGTCCTCCACCTTTACGACGCGCGACGGCGAGCATGGGGTGGCAAAAGTCTGCCCCCAACACCAGCCCTGGTGATTGGCGGCCGAGGCAAAAACTCAAATCACCGGTCCCGCAGCAAACATCAGCAACGCGCGAACCGGGGCGGTCCAGGATTTCCTTCAGGGCGCGCGCGGTGGCCCGGCGCCACGCGATATCGCGGCCTAGCGAGAGCAAGTGATTGAGAAGGTCGTAGCGAGGCGCGACCGCCGCAAACATGCTGCGCACCGCGGCCCCGGTGGAGGCTTCATCGCGGTCCGAACCCAGCGGGCTTCCCTGCCCCGGCACGCGCGCGGGGCTAATCATTCCACCCTCCGCGCCGGACATCGCGGAAAGCCGTCGCCACGGCCATGTTAGGAACGTCCGATGTCACCCGCACTTTGCCAATGCCTTCGGGCAAAACCCAATGGATGACCCCTCCCACCGTTTTCTTATCGCGGATCAGAAGCCCCAAAACCTTTTCTTCTTTGAGGCCGCGAAGCTCCGGCAGAGGGCCCACGGCCCGCACCAGACGGGCGATCCGTTTGCCATCGGCAGGATCAAGCACGCCGAGGAGTTCTGCCAGGCGAGTGACCAGCAGCAATCCCCACGCCACAGCCTCGCCGTGCAGAAAGCGCCGGTATCCGGTGGCCTCTTCCAGGGCGTGGCCGTAAGTGTGGCCCAGATTCAGGACGCGGCGCAGGGCGGCTTCGCGCTCGTCGCGGCTCACCACGTCCACTTTCACCTGCGCGGCGCGCGCCACGAGGGTTTCCAGCACCTGAGTTTGATTGGGCCGCAGGCCGGCCGCCTTGCCTTCCAGCCAGCCAAACAGCGCCGGGCCTGACAGTATCGCGTGTTTGACCGCTTCATATAAGCCGGATTGAAACGCGCGCGACGGAAGTGAAGCCAGCACGGCGGGATTGGAGAGCACCACGCGTGGGGCGTAGAACGTCCCCACCAGGTTTTTCATGGCGCGGATATTGACGGCCGTCTTTCCACCAAGGGCGCTATCCACTTGCGCTAGAACCGTGGTCGGCGCCTGCACGTAATCAATCCCGCGCATATAAGTTGAAGCCACGAACCCGCCCAGGTCTCCTACCACGCCGCCGCCCAACGCCACCAACAGCGACCGCCGGTCGGCGCCGCGTTCCAGGAGTTCGGAAACAACGCGCCCCACCATGGTGAGGCTCTTGGAGCTCTCGCCGGAAGGCACCAGGATGGGCCGCACCGCGCGCCAGCCCGCGTCGCGCGAGAACTTCCTGCCCCATTTCGCCCACAGTCCGGGTTCGGTGAGCACGAAGGCGGAGGTGTACCCCTGCAATCGGCGCAGTGCGCGCCACGCTCCACGGCCCACCAGCACTTGATACTCACCCGCACTCGATTTCACTTGCAGTCGCTGCATAAGCCTCCCCGGGGTTGCGTTCGAGTAAATGTAAGTGCCCAGCCCCGAAGGGGCGACCTAGCCCAGCCCAGGCCAACGGCCTGGGTCAAGAAAGGGCCAATTCTGACTCCAAGCCCTGAAGGGGCGATATAGTAGCGTGCCCTTTCAGGGCTTGGGAGTACAACCGACCCTTGAAACCCAGGCCGTTGGCCTGGGCTGGGTTAGCTCGCCCCCTTGGGGCTCCAAGATCAAAACTCCTCTGGTCCTACAAATACCACGCGGCACCCTGACCAGCAACAGCAGAAAAATCAACCAGAGTTTTGATTCATCGGCGGTTAGAATGTGGTAGTTGTTGCGGAGCAGACCGCCCAAAGCTATGATGGAATTCACCATGGTGAAGCGCAAGGACAACGCAGTGGATTTTGTCGTGCTCGGCGGGGGGATTGCCGGGATGCGGGCCGCTATTGAGCTGTCCCAGGGCGGCCGGGTTCTTGTCCTCACCAAGGATGATCTGTATGAGTCCAGCACCGAGTACGCCCAGGGGGGCATTGCCGCGGCGTTAAGCGAAGACGACGAGGTCACGCTTCACCTGCACGACACGCTGCTGGCCGGCGATGGACTTTGCCGGGAAGAAGCCGTGCGCGTGCTCGTGGAGGAAGGGCCAAAACAAATCCAACAGCTCATCGACTGGGGCATGCGCTTTGACCGCAACGGCACCAAGCTGGCCTTTACGCGCGAAGGCGCCCACAGCCGCTCGCGCATTTTACACGCCCATGGTGATTCCACCGGCAGCGAGATCCTGCGGGCGCTGATGGTCAAAGCCAAAACCCTTCATTCCATCCAATTGCTTCCCCACACGTTTGCCACCGAACTGGCGCTGGAGGACGGCAGGGTGTGCGGGGTGACCTACCTCGACGCCAAAAGCTCTGAGCTCACACGCCTACCGGCCGGCGCCGTATTGCTGGCCACGGGCGGATTGGGCCACGTCTACAAGGAAACCACCAACCCTTCCGTGGCCTGTGGCGACGGCATGGCCATGGCTTACCGGGCCGGCGCGATTCTGAGTGATATGGAGTTTGTGCAGTTCCATCCCACGGCGTTGTTCGTGAAGGGCGCCCCTCGATTTCTGCTCTCGGAAGCTTTACGGGGCGAGGGGGGGTACCTGCGCAACTTGCTGCTGGAGCGCTTCATGCCGCGCTACCACGAGGCCGCGGAACTGGCGCCTCGGGACGTGGTGGCTCGCGCCATCGTCATGGAAATGCACAAGACGCGCGCCGAGTTCGTCTATCTGGACCTGACGGGTCTCGACCCCGAGCATGTCAAGAAACGCTTTCCGCGGATATTCTCCACTTGCCTGCAATACAACATTGATATCAGCGCGGACCTGGTTCCTGTTCGCCCCGCCGCCCATTACTCCATGGGGGGCGTGGCCACGGACCTGCTCGGCGCCACCTCGCTCCCGGGGCTTTTCGCCGCCGGAGAAGTGGCCTCCACCGGCGTCCACGGGGCCAACCGCCTGGCCAGCAATTCCCTGCTGGAAGGATTGGTCTTCGGCGCTCGATCCGCCACGGCCATGCTCAACAAGCACATTCCGCCGCCTTTCCCCTCGCCCAAACCGAATCCCCGCGCGGAAGGCTCCCCCTCGTCCGCCACGGCGCCGGAATCCGCACCACCCAACGATCCTCAGAAAGCGATCGAAGAAGCCCGTGCGATTCTGTGGGACAAGGTCGGCATCATTCGGGAGGGCAAACACCTTTCCGAGGCGGTCAAGCGTCTGGCTGAACTCTCCCTCCCCGCTATTCGTCAAACTTCACGCGCCGCTTACGAGGCGGGTAATATCCTTACCGTTGCTCCGCTGATTGCGCGCTGCGCCTTGGCGCGCGAGGAGAGCCGCGGCGCCCATTACCGCTCCGACTTCCCGCTGAAGGACGAAAGCAGACCTCCCCGCCATTCGTATGTAACCAGGATTTTTCCCCCGTACTTTGCGTGACAAGACTGAAGCGCCGATTCCGTGACCTCTGGGTTAGAGCTTTTCTGAGCACGGAGGTCACAGAGACATGACGCAAGGCGGGAGGGATGCTACTTTGCGCGCGGTGATTTCTCAATGTCAGCAAGAGAGGCAAGAACCACGCGGCCCACAATCGTTAAACTCAATGGGCTGCAATGGTCCACCGTATCTCTGGCCGTGTGCCAGTATCCGTCTTCGGGGTCAAAATCAATCAGGTCAACTGCGGCCACGCCGGCGTTCACAAAAGGAATGTGGTCGTCGCCGACAGAGGTGGGGGAATCCAAAAACTCTTTCGTGTACCCAAGACGGTGGGCGGCGGTGAATACCGCGTCCGTCAACCAGGGCGTGGAACTCGACTCACGATGGATAACGAGGTGGGAATCGCCAATCATATCCACCAGGATCATGGCCTGGATGCGCCCTAGTTCGCCCTCGGAGGAGAGCTTCTGCACCAATTGACGGCTGCCGTAAACACTGTCGGTCTCCGTCCACTCCCGCACCGCTTCTTCCCCGTCAAAGAAAACCA
>PLWR01000149.1 GCA_003165615.1 Acidobacteriota bacterium
GCAACTGCGAAAGTTCGGTTAGCAACACGGACGGGGAAGCCTAACTGGAATGTCGTTATGTCTGCCAGCTTCCAGTCATCCGTTAGATTCGCTCGGATCGTATTCTAGAAAATAATCTTCGCTGCAAGTTGAATGACGCGTGAGCCGGTCGTCGAGAGCGTTCGGCCAAAGTCACCGCTGTTCACGTCGGCGATAGGGTTTTGGAACTGCGGGTGGTTAAAGAGGTTATAAAACTCGAAGCGCGCTTGAAGGGTTGTTCTTTCCGTGAGGCGCGTGTTTTTGTAGAGCCCGAAGTCGAAGTTGTTGATGCCGGGCCCATGGAAGAAGTTCCGACCCGCATTGCCCAAGATGCCCGGCGTTTCCCTTGTGAAGCTATTCGGATCGAAATAGTAGTGGTCGAGGGAAGACGTCGCGCTAGGATCCAGGACTTTATTGACAAACGCACTGCTGCGCGGATTAACGAGCCTAACCGGGCCGACGATGTTCGGCCGGTCGGGGCAGCCAAAAAAGGCGTAAGCGGCATTGCAAATCAGGGAACGGTAGCTCGAGTCGCTGAGGGTGATGGGGAAGCCCGTCTGGAAGGTGCTGATGCCGGCAATCTGCCAGCCGTCCGTCAGCCGGCTGGGGAAGGCGTGGAACGCATTGAGCCGCCGCAGGCTCGGGAGCTGATAGTCATAGCTGATGACGAACCGTTGCCGAGCGTCAAAGCTGGAATCGCCATAGCTGTAAGAGTTGCTGAATGGATTCACATTATGCCAGGAGCCCTCGAAGTCCGAGGCGTCATCCAGGGAATGCGAATACGTCCAGGCGGCAATCATCTGGAGCCCGTGGGAAAAGTGCTTGTTATAGCTAACTTGGAGCGAGTTATAGTTCGAGTTGGCGTCTGTGGACATCTGCCCAATCGAGCCGAAAATCGTGGGGTTATACCGGAAAGACTGAGGAGCCACAAAGGCCACGCTATACGCGTTGCATGAGGGGAACAGGGCGGCGCAAGCAGGATTCACGCCCGGCGCTTGGCCGGCGGGGTTGAGTTCCCGTACCAACTCCAAATGACGCCCCTGGAGCCCTACATAGGCGACGGCGAGAATCGCATCGCCGGGGAGCTGGCGCTCGAGGGTCAGGTTATAGTTCATGGACTGTTGGGTTGTAAATCCAGGATCCACCGTGCCCAGCGCAGAGGGTTCGTAGACGCCGAAGTTGACTGGGCTGCCGCGAGAGGGCACGTGGAAAGGATACTTGTTGGGAATCGAGAAGGAGCCAGTGATGTCGGTGAACGGAGTAGCGAAAGCAGGGCTCCCGCCCGCGTCACCGATCCCAAGATCGAGCAGCATGAAGGGAGGGGATCCACCTTCCTGTTCCGGTACCTCCGACTCAGAGATGCTATAGTAGTAGCCCCAGCCCCCGCGCAGGGCCCACTTTCGCGCGCTTCCAGGACTCCACGCAAACCCCAGGCGGGGGCCAAAGTGACCGTACCGCGTCTTATAGCCGGATGCGGTGATGCCGGCGTCACCCGGGAAGACCATGCCTGCGGGAGCGGTCGGAAAGACCTGCGACTGCTGTCCTGGCCGGAAAGCAGCCACGCCCAACTGGTTGTTAGGAGCGTTCGTCAGGGGGGTATCGACTTGCCAGGCCAGGCCGTAAGTAAGGGTCAGGCTCGGCCGGATTTTGAACAAATCCTGCGCGAAAGAATAGTACTCCTGGGTTCGGATAACGTCGAGAATACCACTGAACTGCATGTAGAAGTCAGGAATTCCGAGGAGGAAATCCGCTCCAGGGTCGCCGGTCGTATATGTTCCACTTCCACCGAAGCCGAATTGCCCGCTGTCATAAGCGGGGGTGTAAGAGTTGTCCTTAGCAAAATGCCAAGCGAAGCCGAACTTTAGCGAATGGTGGCCCTTGATCCAAGCAAAGTTGTCCGTCACCTGGTACGTCTGCTCCAGCTTGGTTAGCGGCACTACGGAGGCGCCTAGCGTGAAGTATCCGATCACGGGGATGACCGGCAGCCCCGCGGCCTCCGAGCTCTGCGGGTTGATGCCGGTGAAACCGAAGGAAGCAGGCAAGGTCGGCTTGACCGGGTAGCGGATGAGTGCATTAACCCGGTTGTACGCGAATCGGACTTCGTTCAACATGTTGCCGCTGAAGGTGTGGTTCCAGTCGAGGGCCCAGTGCTGAGGGTCCCGGTGCCCGTAGTCTGCGAACCCAGGAAGAGTTGCGCCGGGGGCAGCAAGCGTGTCCGTGCTCGGGCTCCTCTGCCAGAACCAGTAGCCAAAGAGCTGGTCCCTCTCGGTGAAATTATGATCCACCCTTACCATCGACTGGTCGAATGTGGAGACCGTAACCGGATCAAAGGTGAAATCCGTCTTGCCCAGGTTCGGAAGAGGAACGTAGGTGTTCATCAGCTTGAGCGAAATCGGATTGACGTCGGTCGCTGGAATGTGACCCGTAGGAAATATCGTGGAGTAGGGAGTCCGCGCCGGATACTCTGTTCCGTTCTCACCCACGAGCGGGAAAGGTGAGCTGTTGCTCGATGCGGCCACATCGGTAAAGATTCCATTGCGCTGGTCCGGCGTAAAGACTGTTACGGTGCCACCGCCCTCGGGTTGCTTGGCTCGCGTCCCCTGATAGGAATAGAAAAAGAAAGTCTTGTTCTTGCGGATGGGCCCGCCAATCGTTCCGCCAAACTGGTTCTGGTGGAAAACAGTCGGCGTCAAATAGAAGAAGTCGCGTGTGTTGAGGCTGGTGTCGCGGTAGAACTCAAAGCCGGTGCCGTGGAAGGCGTTGGTCCCGGACTTCGTGACGGCATTGAGGATCGCTCCCGAGCTACGGCCAAACTCCGGATTAATGGCGTTGGTGACGATGTGAACCTCGCCGATGGCGTCGGGGCTGGGGATCTCCGCCGGCATAATCCAGCCGAATTGATTTGCATCGGCACCGTTGATCAGGTATCCGTTGGCCTGGGTTCGGGAACCGTTCATGGAGACAGCGCCGGATCCACCAACATAGTCAGAGGGAGCCATTGCCCCGGGCAGCGTCTGCTGAAGTTGCACCCAATTGCGGCCGTTGAGCGGCAGATCTACGACAACCGACCCGGTGATGTCTGCCCCAAGTTGCATGCTGCTCGTCTCCACCTGTGCCACCGCCGCGCGGATAACCACCTTCTGGGCGAACGCCCCGAGTTCCATCTTGATGTCAAGCACGTAGATCTGATTGAGGAACAGCGGGATATTGGTCGCCGCGAAGCTCTTAAACCCCGATTGCCGCGCTGAAACATTGTAGGTGGCCGGCGCTGGAAGCTGAATCACCTCGTAGCTCCCATCCGCGCCGGAAGTGACCGTCTTCGAGACTCCAGTTGCCACGTTGGTGGCGGTGACTTGCACGCCCACCATCGCCGCCCCGCTGGGGTCAGTTACCGTGCCTCGAATCCTGCCGTACAACTCGTCAGCGAAAGCGAGGTTAGGCGGAAAGAGGAGCAACGCAGAGCCAGCAATTAACTTAACTAGCCACAGCCTGTAGCGCATAGGTCCCCTCCTGGGCGTTGACCGCCCCAGGTTCCTTGAAGTGCGAAGAATCACAGCGTCACACAAAAAATCATTGATCGTGACATAGTCTGTTTCTGCTTTCGCTGATTCCCAGCAAAGACACCTTGGACCTTTCAGACCGGGAGTTATTTCAACCTTGCGTATTCAGCCTTGGCTTCCTTCAGCACGGGAACATCAGGGTCGGCGTCTTTCCAGAGTGTAAGGAAGTCCTGATACGCGGCGCGGGCCTTGGTAGTGTCGCCCTGCAGGGCGTAAGCGCGCGCAAGTCCAAGCCGAGCCAGCGCCCCCCAGGGGGAATTCATCACTACTCCCCGGTGGTCAATAAATTTCTGAAATTCCGCTGCCGCGCTTTTGCCGTCGCGGAGCATCAGGTAGGCTTCGCCACGCACGTAGACAGGCCAGAGCCAGGAGTTGATATCTGTGAGTTGGCCTAGTTCGATCGGACTGACGGTCTTTAACATTTCAATGGCCCGGTTCGGGTCGTGACGTGCCAGGGCGACCCCTGCCCGGATGGTGGGAAGCCAATACCTCTGGACCAGCGCGGCCTTGTCGAGTTCGGCCGCCAGCTTCTCCGCCCCTGCCGTATCGCCCGCCCGCGCCAGGGCCAGCGCCGCGATCGCCCGCACGTCGCGGTTCGGGGCCAGCTTCACCGCCGCCTGGGCCTCGGCACGCGCCTGCTTTTGGTTTCCCGCTTCCACCTCGCGCAGTGCCGCCAATGCCTGATAAGCTGCCGCCCTCTCTTTGGCGTCGCCGCGCTGGGCTGAATCCATTGCCCGCCCGGTCAGTTCGTGTGCGCTCTTCAGTCTGCCGTACCAACCTTCCGTGTCCGCTTGCGCGGCCAGCAACAGGTCTTCCGAGAGCGGCTTGCCCATGGCGGCGGAGACCAACTGCGCCATCTGCGCCGTGTCGCCCTTTAAAAACGCCAGCCAGTAGCGGCACAAGGGCAGAAACTCGGTCTCCAGCCCGCGCTCCTCCGCCTGCTTGAACACCGCCTCTGCTTCATCCAGACGGTTGAGGGCCATGTAAGCGACGCCGAGGTTGAAATAGTTCCCCATGTCATGCGGCCCCAGGCGCAGCGCCTCTTGATATTCCTTCAATGCCTTTTCCCAGTCACCGAGGCAGTAGACATTTCCCAGTATCATGTGAGGGAGGTAGGCTCTCGGGAAGGTCTGTTGCCACAGCTTACAGGTCTGCACTGCCTTCTCCATCTCTCCCACGGCGCCGTAGTAATTGTTCTCGATGTCGAACCGTTCCGGCTCGCTCACCTTCTCCCGCAGGTCATAAGCTTTCCGGGCATTTTCCACTGCACGCCCTGTTTCGTTAAGAACCAAGTAAAGGGCCGCCATAGAGGAGTAGGCCTTGGCAAAGTTCGGATCAATATCCACTGCCCTTTGGAAGAAGGGCAGCGCCTCCGTGTACCCCCTCGTATAGACCATCTTTTGTCCCATGCTGTAGGCTTTGAGCGCCTCGAGCGACGGCGTTGTCGCTTCCTCCACCGGCGTGGCATATTTCTGTACCGTGCTGAGCGACTCGCCCAGCTTGCTCCTCAAGCTGACCGCCGCAGCGTCCAGAGCCTTGAGCACTGCTTCCTTCCCCGCCGCCTGCTCCTGCGCCTCGGCCAGCACGTCGCCTGTGTTGCAGTTCACGGCCTTCACACCGATCACGTACTGGCTGCCCAGCCCGGCAATCGAGCCGGTCACCAGAGTCGTGCTTCCTGTGCGCTGGCAGACCTCGCGAGCCACCTCCGCCGTCATCCGGTCCCCCGCCGCACGGCCCATCAGCTTCAAGGTCTCACTTACCCTTTGCTCGGATAGCAAATCGAGAAAAGGCGATTGCTCAAGCTGTACGGCCAGCCCCTGCTTCAACGTGTCGTCAAATACGCTCTCCCCGGTCTTATTGATGAAATCGGACAGAACGATAGTGTCTTTGTCCGTCATGCGAGCGGTGGCCTGGCGCGAGCGGTAGTGCAACGTCCCCCCGATGGCAGCGGCGATAAGGATCACGGCGGCGGGAATCATAAACTTCCAGAGCTTTCTGCCTGCTCCATGAACCGGGGCTGCTCTCCCTTCACTTGATGGTGAAGACCGCTCCGACTCGACGTCCCGCTTCAACCTCTGCAACTCGGTCCGCAGGTCGGAGGCGTGCTGATAACGCAGCTCCCGGTCCTTTTCCAGCGCGCGATGGATGATCTCTTCCAATTTCTCCGGCAGGTCGAGATTGACGCTCCTCCCCCAGGCCGGCTGGTGCGTCAGGATGGCCTGCTGCACCTCTTCCGTGGTCTCGCCTGGAAAGGCCTTCCGCCCCGTCGCCGCCTCATAAAGCACCGCGCCGAAGCTGAAGATGTCTGTGCGCGCGTCCAGCACTTCGCCCCGCACCTGCTCCGGCGACATGTAGGCCGCCGTGCCGATGGGCGAACCCGCCTGGGTCAGTGTCCCGTCGCGAATCGCCACGCTCGCGGACTGCGCCTGTACGCCCGCCCCTTCCCATTCCGTTCTCTCCTCGATGGCAGAATTGAGCGGCCGGGTGAGTTTGGCCACACCAAAATCCAGCACCTTAGCCTGCCCCCGCGTGGTGAGGAAAATATTGGCCGGCTTGATGTCGCGGTGAATAATGCCCTTTGAGTGGGCGCTGTCCAGTACGTCGGCCACCTGAATGCCGAGGTCGAGAAGTTCCCCGACCTGTAGCGGCGGTCTCTGACCGCCGTCTGGCGATGGGGACATCGCCGCTACAGGCCCCAGACGCTCCTTGAGCGTCTCTCCCTCCAGCAGTTCCATGGTAATGAACGGCTGGCCCTCGTACTCGCCGATATCATAGACGGTACAGATATTGGGATGGTTCAGCGCGCTGGCCGCGCGCGCCTCGCGCTCAAAACGCCGCAGCGCCATTTGGTCATGGGCCATTTGTTCCGGCAGAAACTTCAGCGCCACCATCCGCCCCAGCCGCACGTCCTCGGCCTTGAAGACTACGCCCATCGCCCCGCTGCCAATCTGCTCCAGCACGCGGAAGTGCGAGATCGTCCGGCCGGTCAGGTCTCCCAATGGTTCCGTGGTTTCGCCCTCTAACTCCGCTTCCGCTGAGGGTGGCTCGATGGCGGGAGCTGGGGGCACGGCCGGTTCACCCGCAGGAACCCCCGGTGGCGGCGCGGCGATGATTTCCACCGGGGCGATAAACCGATAGCCACGGCGCGGCAGCGTCTCAATGTAGCGGGGAGTTTCGGGGTCGTCTCCCAGCATCTGGCGAACTCTGTAGATGGCGGCGTTTACGCCGACCTCAAAATCCACCACCGTGTCGTTTGGCCACAGCCGTTTTTGCAGCTCCTCGCGGGTGACCATCTCACCGGGGTGATCCAGGAGCAGGGCGAGCATGTCCAGCGGTTTCCCCGCAATCTTCAACCTGAAGCCGTGCTTGCGCAGTTCGCTGACATGAAAGTCGAAGGTGAAGTCTGTGAAGCGGACTTGCCGCCGGTCGTGGGGGGCGTGTGGCATGGCGCGATCCTGGCTGCTCAGCAACTACACCCAATGCGCGCTCAGTGTACGCACCTCTCTGGACCATGTCAACAAACTAATCAGGTTCCGCAACTCTCCTGAATTCAGCAGGTTCAGCCTTCATAGAACTCTCATAAAACTTTCATCTTCCATCCATTGACTTCGTTTAGCGACAAGCCAAAACTCGCGCCATCGCACGGACCGTAGTGGGTGCGCCAAGCGAAGGCGGAGACGCAAGGTGGCTGAATCCCGAGTGGCGGAAATTGCTGAATGAACCCCAGCGTGGCGAACCCAGAGCGCGTGCCGTGACGAAAACTAAGGAAGAAGGAAAAGGCCGCGAACCAAGGCTCCCGGCGTGGGCGGAACGCGGCAAGGAGGAAAAGGAAATGAAAACACATAACTGCAATTCTATGTTGCGGGCGGTGCTTTGCCTGGCCGTCTGCATGTTAGGACTGAGTCTTTCCGCATCTGCTGACGATCACAAGGGCAAGATCATTACCTTCGACGCTCCCGGCGCGGGCACCGAGGCCGGTCAGGGGACTTTTGCCCAATACATCAATGACCCGGGATTGATTGCGGGGTATTTTGTCGATTCCAGCGGCTTAAGTCACGGATTCCTATGGTATCCCAACGGCAAGTTCACGTCGTTTGATGCCCCGCATGCCACCGGCGGCACCTTGGGAGTAATTCCAAACAATGCGGGGGAAATTGCGGGAATTTACTTCGACTCTGTTGGTATGCACGGTTTCGTACGCTCGCCGCACGGGTCATTCAAGGAGTTTGATTTCCCGAACTCGCCGGAAGGAACATTTACCCAAGCCATGAATTCCGCAGGGACGGTTACGGGCCCAGGCTGGGATGCGAACGGCTTATCTCACGGATTCATCCGCCACCCGGATGGCCACTTCACAGAATTTGACCCTCCGGGCTTGGGCACGGAATGTTCGGGCGTCTTTAATTTTAGTTGTGGTACCTGGCCGCTCTCAATCAATTCAAAAGGGTCGATCACAGGAGATTACAACGATCCAAACGGCGCCTCTCACGGCTTCGTGCGCGCTGCCGACGGCACGATCACGGAGTTTGAACCGATGGATGCGGCCCTGGGCGACGCCCAGGGTGGTGCAGGCTATTGGATTAATAACGCTGGAGAGATCGTGGGAGCCTACCTTGACAGCAACTGGGTGTGGCACGGCTTCCTGCGTGACCCTGATGGCCACATCACCGAATTCAGCGTTCCCGGCGCGGGCACCGGCTACCGCCAAGGCAGCTTCTCCTGGGCCATGAACCAAGCGAACGTCGTTACGGGATATTGGTTGGACACGAACAATGCAAACCACGGTTTCGTGCGCACCCCGGATGGCAGGATCACAAAATTTGATGCCCCGGGCGCAGGCACAGGCGCAGGTCAGGGCACGACCCCTGAAAACATCAATGACGCAGGCTGGATCTCAGGGCTGTACGTAGACAATAACAACGTCACTCACGGCTTCGTGCGGATCCCGGATCCCCGCAAGTGATGGAAATCAGCAAGTGGCGCACGGTGTACTCCTCTGCTCGCGCTGATGCGCTGCCGGGCGGCGCGGCCTCACGCTGCGCCGCCCGCAGTCCCGCCGTGCCCCTCGGCCTGAATTGCGGCCTGGGCCTGAATTGCGGCCTGGGCATGAGCGTGTGGTTGTACAATGCGGGTGCAATAGAGTTCCCTTCAGCCTCACTGAACGCCCGAGGTGGTTATGCATACCCAAGAAATCCTCCCCTTCGCTCTGATCAGATGTTTGGCTGTGTCCGGCATGGCGCTACTGCTGGCCGCGGGTACGGGCGTTGCCCAGACCGGCCCGGCCAATTACGCCTTGCTGGTGGGCGCGGGCTTTCTCTGCGAGATGGGCAACTCTTCCGCCTGCCCGGCGGTCGTGAAAACTCCCGATGGTTCGAGCTATGAACTTACCGGCGTCGGCGTGCTCGATGCACAAGAGAAGTCGGTGACGGCAACCGGGACATTCGTCCACAAGTCCTCTGACGGGACCACGCTGGAAACGGGCATCTGGATCGCCAAGGAACTGCTGAGCTTTCAATTCTACGGTCTTGCCCCCGGCGCGCTCATGCGTGAGGGAATGGCAATGGGACAGTCCCCACTCGGTCCGCGTCAGATGCCCATGCCCGGCGGCCGCATGGGGGGGATGCACATGATGGGCTCGCCCATGCCGGCGGGCGGTCTGGCCGTGCTGCACATCCGCCTGCTGCCTGTGGCGGGATTCGCAAGATTCGCCACGCTCCAGGTGAACTGCGCCCTGGGCAAGGTGCCGGACGAACATCCCACCGAAGGCGTCCGGCTGAGCTTTGAGAGAGGCATTTCATTCGACCAGGAAGTGAGCGGGCGTACGATGTTTCTCGTGACGCGGCCGGAGCCCAAGCCGGCGGAGAAATCGTCGGCGCAGAAGCCGCCTGCTCCTGATTCGGCAGGTGTGGAAAGCGAACCCAATACCACGCCGCCCGAGAACCCGAGGTGACCGGAAAATGTGGGGAGCCAAACCGGTATCAGCAGACAATAGCTCGACGAAACCCGCGCCCTTTGCTTCTATTGGCAGAGTCGGTCCTGATGATCATGGGAGCCCGGCCTGCTGCGGGAAGCCGATGACGCCCCAGTTCCGGCATGCAAGGGATCCAGACGGGCAGATGCTGTTTGTGGCCGTGTGGCGCTGCTCCGATTGCGGCCGGATTACTTTCTAAAAGGCGCCAGCAGTGCCTACTGTAAGTGTTCAATCGAAATCTGACGGCAAGCCGATTAGGTAGTTCCGGCTCTGCTAGGGATTCGGAATGAACAGTCGCCTTCCCGTCTAGTAAGTGCCGCCCAACTTTGCAATACGGTGCTCTGTTCATTGAAATGCAAACCATTACTCCCGCGAAGTCCCCATCGAGGACCCGAACCCCGTTTCCGGGGAGTTTGAATGTGTGAGGCACTTCTGCGCCTTAGCGACTACACGTCCAAGTGGTTGCATGCTGTGGAAGGTGTGCTGCGACAGGAGGGTGTGCTGCACTTGCCGGGCGCGCTCTTTGTGTGTAGGATGAGCATTCTCCTGCGTATTCCCAACATCGGAGGGTGAGATGAGGCCAGTAGCGCTAGCACTGCTCCTTTCCCTAAGCATGTTGAGTCCGGCCACGGCCAAGGACGGTGCGGCCGCCGGGCAGGCGCGGAACCCAGGCAAAGCCCAGCAATACTATCAGCGCGGGCTGGCCGAGGCGCAGAGCCATCAAAACGCTGCCGCGATTGCCGATTTCGAGCAATCCATCACGCTCGATCCGGACCGTTTTGAAACCTATCAAGCCCTCGACAACGCTCTCTCCAATGAACGCGAGTGGGCAACCATTGTCCAATATTGGAGCCAGTACATCCAACTCCATCCGAATGATGGACGCGCCGACTGCGAACGCGGCGGCGCCTACTCGCAGCTTCATGACGCTCCTCACACACTCGCCGACGCTGAGAAGGCGTGCAGCCTGGGAATCCAAAAATGTTGCCAGGTCGCGGCGAACTATAGGCGCGCCCACGGCAATGCCGTCCCTCCGCCCGCAGCCGAGAAACGAAAAGCGCTCGCGGGGAGCCAAACGCCTGGTGCCCAAGCCGCCCCTGCGACCGTAGCCAAGAAACCCTGGTGGCGGAACACGGCTCTGCTCGGAACGCTGGGCGTGGGGGCTGTGTTTGTCATTCCCATCGTCCTCCTGGTGATTTACTGGATTCGTTCGGCAGAGCGAGAGCCGCAAACGTCGGCGCCTGCTCCTTCCTCCCCGGCTACTGCGACTTCCGTCGCAAGGCCGGCCGGAAATTCCGCCGCCTTCCCGGGTCGCGCTCCACCCGTAAGCCCCGGCTACAGCGGCATGGAGGCGACCTTCACCCCGACCTTTGATGATTTGTGGAAGCTGCGGAAACATACTTTCAAGAAAAACAGGTTGATGTACATCGGCTTCTGTTTTCTCGGTGCGTTCGGGACTGCCTACTGCATTCATGCTTCTTTGCCCGCTAACCGATATGACTTGCCTCTTGGCTTCTTGATTGCCGGGCTGCTGTTGCCCCTGGAAGACAAGCGGAAGGCAAAGGCTTGGGCCGCGAATAATCCCGACTACTTTTCGCAGACCAGTGTCAGTATCGGCCCGGAAGGGTTCCGGGTCAAAAGCCGCGCCGAGGATACTTCGCTTCAGTGGAACCGCGTCCGCGATATCGTGGAAAACAAACCTTATGTTTATTTTCGGCTGACCGGGTCTGCTGCGAGCATAGTCCCCCAAAGAGCCTTTAGAAGCCCGGATGAGGCCCAGCGATTCCTGGATTCGGCGACCGCGTATTGGCAAAGCGCCCGCATGAAGCCGCAAAGCGGACTGGCAAGTCCAGAGGGAGCGGTGTCCGCAAGGGCGCCTTTTCCGGCGCCGTCTGCCCAGCCTTTTGCAGCTCCGAGCGCCCAGCCGTGGTCACCCACGGCGGGCGCAGTGGTCGCAGCTTTTTTCACTCCGATGGCGGGAGGGATCGTCGCCTACCTTAGCCTCAAGCGGATGGGTTACCCGCGCAAAGCTGTCTGGACGCTGCTATTAACCATCGTGGGCACCACCGCGCTCTGCGGCCTGATTATCTGGGGCCCCAAGCTCCCGCAGGGGAATCTGGTTGGATGGGGCATTGACGCGCTGGTGGGATACATTTTCTTCGCCGTTCAGAAGGACGAGTGGAACGCGTGGCGCGCGGCGCACCGTTCCTTGAAGCTGCGGAGCGGCTGGAGCGCGCTGGGATGGGGCTTGGTGGGTATGGCGGGGTTTCTGGGCGTCATCTTCATCATGTTAGGGCTTAAGCCAAAATAAAGCAGGTAGCGCAGAGGTGCGCGTAATTGGCGCTCCTCTGCGTCTCTTCCATTCGTGCCCACCACCCGTCATCTTTCGCACCATTCATGTCTGGATGCTAATATAGTGGTTGATGTTTCCATGTTAAGAAACGCGGAGGGAGCCAGACGGCGGCTACCTCGCGCTACCTGCTTCGCCAAAGACCTGATGGAAATGGGTACTGCAACGCGAGGCGTCATCACCTATCTGCATGTCCAGACAAGAGGCGACCGTGAGCCCTCGACCGTTCAGTTTCAGTTTACAGCACCAGATAATTTGGAGCAGGTCACTACCGCAACCTTAAAGGATTTTCCCATCGTCTTTCCCGAAAGGATGCCGGTCGGCGCCGAGATTACCGTGCTCTATGACCCGTCAAATCTCGAAAGAAGCATTCCCTACCCCCTCTGTCCATTCAAAGTTGTCGGCCAATCCTGAGTCCCTCCAGTACGAAGCGGCGCAAGTAGCCGCCCACCTCAAAGCTCAGTCGGATCTTTCATAAATCGTCGTCCCTTCCCGCACGGCTGTGGTTACAAATGCCTGGGGAACTTGACTCCACTCGTCCTGTCCCTGCCAAAAACTCAATCGACTACAAGAAGCGGCTTATTCAC
Source organism: Acidobacteriota bacterium (assembly GCA_003165615.1). The sequence continues at coordinate 12,487 of PLWR01000149.1, forward strand.
CGGGGGAATCAAAGCGTCGAGGGGGTTACGGAGCGAGCGCGGGCTCCAGATTTGATGGTGGTGCGAACTTGGGGGAAGTCCGGTTCCTGGTGGGTCGGAGTCTTCGCGGATGTCGCTCGACTCGAGATCGGCAGACATCCCTCGTCAGTCTGCGAACAATTCTTCAATCCACCCGCCGTTCGTAGCGGCGATGCAGTCCGCCGACCTCCGATTGACACGACGGGCCACGAGGGGTACGCTTTCGGGCGAAGGGTAAGCTCAAAACGGAAATTCCGGGTATAGTGTGAGGCGGTTGGCAGACACCATGCAAACTCGTCGTAAACCCAGGGTGGCGCCAGGCGTGGTGAAGCTCGTCGCCAACGTGGTCATGCTCGTTCCTTTTTCATTGTATGCCTACTATTTCGTTCACTCCATTATTCACAAGCAAATGCCCTCGGTAATGTTCGTGGCCGCGCCCGGGCTTTTGCTCTGGTTTGGTCTTGGGTGGGCTTTTTATCTCGGTGGGTTCGCGGCGTACAGCCAGTTCCGAAAACTCGAAGACATGCCTCGCAGCACCATTCGCGCCGCGGCCATGGGCTTGGTGGAAATCCAAGGGAAAGCCGTCGCGGAGACGCTGCTGACCAGCCCTGTCATGCATGCGTCCTGCTGCGCGTACCGAATCAGGATTGATGGCAGCACGCCGCAGGGCAAGGGGTATAGAACGGAAAGATTGCTGCAAGATGAACAAGGCAAGTTTTACCTGGAGGACGAAAGCGGGCGGATTCTGGTTGATTTGCGCAATCTCGAGTGGGACGTGACCCCTGGGGTAAGCATGGTCAATGTGAAAGTCGAGGCTGCGGTTCCTGTGCTCAATCGGCTTTTGAAGATACCCGTAGGCCGCCCCGGTGACGATGAGCTTCGCGCCTACCTGCTCAAGGTTGTCCCCAATTGCCACGCGCCCGTTGCTGTGTTCTACGAGGACCGCATCGTTCCTGGACAAATCTATAGCCTGACCGGCACGTGCGCCGAAACCCCTCAAGCCAGCGGCGAGAGCGACAGGAAAATCATCTTGAAAGGACAGAACGATCCCACTTTCCGAATCTCCGCGCGCACCCGCGACGAGGAAATCAAAAGGCTTCGCGGCCGCGCCCATATTCTTATTGGCCTTGGGTTAGCCGTGGCGGTCGTGGCGGTCCTGTTTTACCTGCCGTTCGTACTGGTTTTCCAATAAACGCAATGCCGCCCTGGACCGAGGAGAAGAGACCGGCCGGTTTCTTGAAGACTCTCTGCGAAATTTGTTTCGAATGTTTTCTGAGGGACTTGAGTGCAGTGAACTCCATATCCGGCCTCTGGGCGGTGCTCTCTTCGGTTCGGAGGCTGTTCCATTGTGGGATAACCCGACTCATACCTATCAACGCGGATTCGCTCAAGCACCCTTGTGTTGACTACCTGGAAGC
>PLWR01000229.1 GCA_003165615.1 Acidobacteriota bacterium
TTCCATCATGCGCGCGCCGCCCGAACAGGAAATGATCACCAGCGGCAATTTCTTTTCGATGCAACGATCGATGGCGCGAGTCACTTTCTCGCCCACCACCGCTCCCATGCTGCCCCCGACAAATTGAAATTCCATGGCGCAGATGATGGCGGGTTTGCCTTCGATCAGCCCTTCGCCGGTCAGCGCCGCGTCCTTCATGCCGGTGATTTTCTCGGCTTGCTTCAATCGATCGCGATAGGGCTTGGTGTCTTTGAACTTCAGCGGGTCCGTGGAGGCGAGGCGCGCGTCATGCTCGGTATAGCGGCCGTCGTCAAACAGCATCTCCAGCCGCGCATGTGAGCCCAGCTTGAAATGATGGCCGCACTTGGGGCAGCACTGCAGGTTGGCCTCAAGGTCCTTTTTCCAAAGGATTTGCTTGCACTTGTCGCACTTCACCCAAAGGCCCTCGGTCTGGACGCGCTTCTCCTTGGGTGTTTCCAGCGGCTGTTTTTCTTTGCGGAACCAAGTCATAAGAGAATTTCTTCATTGAGTCATTGAGTGATTTAATCATTGAAGAACAATGGCCCGATCACTCAATCACTAAATCGCTCAATATTCTATTCCTCTCTGCGCGACGATTCCTTTTTGATAGGGATGTTTGACCTCGCGCATTTCCGTCACCAGGTCGGCTATCTCCGTCAGCACCGGGTGCGCGTTCCGCCCGGTTAGTATTACGTGCACCATTTCCGGCTTGCGCTTCAAAACATCCGCCACCGGCTCCGGCGACAGCATTTTGTAACTGATGGCGTAGTTGATCTCGTCGAGAATCACCATATCATACTGGCCGCTCAGAATCTCCCCGCTGGCAAATCGCCACGCTTCTTCCACCATCCGCACGTCTTCCGGGTCAGGTTTTTCTGCGCCGACCTTAACGAACCCCCGGCCCATGGGCATGATCTTAAGATGCTCGTCGCCCAGCATCTTGGCAGCGTCCAGTTCGCCATAATGCCACGAGCCTTTGATGAATTGTACCATTAAGACCTTAAGGCCCTGCCCCACCGCGCGAAAAGCTGTTCCGAGCGCGGCCGTGGTCTTTCCCTTGCCGGGGCCCGTATGGACGATAATCAACCCTTTTCGCTCTTCTGGCAAGAGGACCTCCCCAGGCTATCGGATGATCGGGTAAACCGGTGATCGGGTGAACACGCACCGGGAAGCGAAACTCGAAAATCGAAACTCGAAAATCGAACAAGCTTAACCCCGAGTTTCGATCTTCGAATTTCGATTTTCGTTCTTGTGTTGTTCGCCTGATCACCCGATCAGCGCATCACCCGATGAACCGATCATCGTGGATACGGATATCCGCGCAAGATTGTAAAGCCTCGATAAATCTGCTCAAGCAAAATAGAGCGCGCCCAATCGCGTGTCAGCGTCATGCGCGAAAGCGCCAGCAGGACGTCAGCTTTTTCCCGAAATGCCGCGGAGAAGCCATCCGGCCCGCCGATCAGGAAAGCCAACTCCCGTGAGCCTCGCAATGCTTCCTTGCCCAGCCATTCGGAGAACTCCTGCGAAGTCCGCTCGCGTCCACGTTCGTCCAGCAGGACTTTGGTCGCGCCGTGTAGTTTTTCCAAGAGGGCGCGCTCCGCCGAGGTCAATCCTGCCTTGCGGGCGTGGCTTGCTCCCCGCTGGGCCGGGAGTTCTTCCAGGCTCAAGGGAGTAAAATGCTCGATCCGGGCCGCCAGATCCTGCTGGATCGCCCGCAGGTGCAAATCCTTGGTCTTGCCCTCAAAGAGAATTCGTATGCGCATCTTAGAAATCGGGCCATCGGTTCATTGAGTGATTTGGTGGTTTAGCGATTTAGTGATTGAAAGCCGCAGAGATCTCTGGTGGTATTTCAATCACCCAATCGCTCGATCGCCAGATGAGCCGATGGACCGATGGCCAGATCACCCGATCAGCCGATCTCCTGCGTCGGCGCGTTCTTCCACAGGCGTTCGAGGTCGTAGAACTCCCTGGCGCGCTCGACAAAAATGTGGACGATGAAATCGAAGTAGTCCACCAGAATCCACTCCCCCCGGGAGTAGCCCTCCACATGGGTGGGCGCGCAGGCGGATTTCTTCAATCCTTCCACAATGCCATCGCAAATCGCCTGGGTGTGGCGAGTGGAAGTCCCACTACAAATCAGGAAGTTGCTGGTGAATGAGCAGGTTCCTTCCAGATTCAAAACGCGCAAGTCCAAAGCTTTGCGATCCTGGGCGGCCCGGATCGCTTCGCGAAGTTGTGGTGTCATCGGGGCAAACGTTTCCTGCCGGCGCTGGGGTTGTATAACCCTTCCTTCAAAATGTACTCTTCCACAAGCTCGGGAACAAGGTCAGTGATGGATCTGCGAGCCCGCACTGCTTGCCGGATGTCGCGGGAAGCGACGGGGGCGTCCACACCGTGCAAAAGGTGGATGGCGCCGTGGCGTAAGCGAATGGTCTCAGCCTTCTGGGCAAGACGCCGCGCCGGCAATAGGTCGGGCGGCGCAACCTGGCGGAGGGAGTCCGAGTCGAAGCCGGGCCGCGACACCACAATGAACTCCACCGAATCGAGCAAGCGGCGGAAATCCTTCCAGTGGGGAAGGTCGAGAAAGGCGTCGGCGCCGACCAGGAAGAAGAGTCGATCGTGCTGGCGCAGTCTTCGCCGCACCGTCCGAACCGTGTCAATTGAGTAGCGCGGCGACCCGTCGGCGGTGGGCGCCTCAATGGTGGAGGGGATAAAGCGCGGCTCGTTGGCGCAGGCGACGGCCACCATCGCATAGCGCTGCGCGTAGTCCGTCAGGTGGTCGTGTATTTTGTGGGGCGGGTTGCCGGTGGGAATGAAAAGGATTCGATCCAGGTGAAAACGACGCTGCGCCGCATGCGCCGCCGCCAGGTGCCCGGCATGGATGGGATCAAACGTTCCGCCGAAAATTGCGATGTTCATGAGAAAGGGGACATCGGGAGATCGGGTGATCGGGTGACCAAGCAATTGCCAGAGAAATTCGCAATTCGAAACTTGATGTTCAGGTCTTCCGAATTTCGAATTTCGAATTTCGATTTTCGTCATTTAGAAGTTCACCCGATCTCCCGATGTCCTGTTCTCCCGATTTCGGAATTTGCTCTAGCTTGGCCCAAACGGCCTCTTTCAATTTTTCCAACCCTTCCCGGGTTACGGAGGAAATTTCGTACAGGGGCAGTCCGCGTTCAGCGCAGAATTGACGCAGGCGGATCAGGCGATCCCCTTCGCCCACGGCGTCAATGCGCGAAGCCACCAGCAGCATGGGCTTGGCGGCCACCACAGGGCTGAAGCTTTTCAGCTCATTCAGAATGACGTCGTAATCCTCCAGCGGGTCGCGGCCGGAATGTTCTGCCACATCGATCAAGTGGAGCAACAGGCGCGTCCGCTCCACGTGCCGCAGGAAGCGTATGCCCAGGCCTTTGCCTTCGTGCGCCCCGGCAATGAGCCCCGGGATATCCGCCATAACAAAGGACCGTTCCCGGTCGAGTCCCACCACTCCCAGGCAAGGCGCCAGCGTCGTAAACGGGTAGTCGGCAATACGCGGGCGTGCCGCGCTAAGGCTTGAAATCAGCGTGGATTTGCCCACGTTGGGGAAGCCGACCAAGCCGACATCGGCGAGTAACTTCAGCTCCAACCGCAAATCGCGCGCGACGCCCGGCGTGCCCGGTTCGGCTTTGCGCGGCGCCTGGTGAATGGAAGTGGCAAAGCGCGCGTTGCCGCGTCCACCACGTCCGCCTTTGGCGGCAATCACCTCCATGCCCGGCGTATCAAAATCCCACAGCTTTTCTCCCGTGGTCAAGTCGTAAACCACCGTGCCCACCGGGAGCGTCACCGTGTTATCCGCGCCGTCCTTCCCGTGACAGTTTGAGCCTTCGCCGTGGCCCCCACGGGTGGCGCGATACTCGGGGTTATAACGGAACTTCAGCAAGGTGTTCATGTGGGGGTCGCTTAACAGAATGATGTCGCCCCCGCGCCCGCCGTCGCCCCCGCTGGGCCCGCCGCGCGGCACGAATTTCTCCCGCCGAAACGCGACACAGCCGTTTCCGCCTCCGCCGGCGGCCACATGGATTTTGGCTTCGTCAATGAACATAGCAAGGATCGGGAGATCGGGTGATCTGGTGATCGGGTGAGCAGATCAGGTGGTCAAACGATCGCTTGATGCGGTGAGCAAGAGACCAATTCGCTTTGGTTCGCCCTTCGTTCACCCGATCATCCGATCACCCGATGGTGAGGCTCAAATGGCCAAAGATAAATAGAGCGGTGAGGCGGGTCTTCCTTTTCCGCCCGCACCTTTGGGGGATTTAACTTGTTGATGGGACCAGGATACTGACGAACCGGCCCAGGCGTCCCTTGTCCTCAAAGCGTACGACGCCAGAAACTTTGGCGAAGAGTGTGTCATCGGAGCCGAGGCCAACATTATCGCCGGCCTTCAAGCGCGTACCACGCTGGCGAACCAAAATCGACCCGCCGGATACCATCTGCCCGTCAAAGCGCTTCACGCCCAAACGTTGGGCATTGGAGTCGCGACCGTTGCGGGATGTTCCTTGACCTTTCTTATGTGCCATAGTGCAATTCCTTTGGACAGGCTAGAAGTTAGAAGCGAGAAGCTAAGAGCTGGAAGTTAGAAGTCCTGGCGCCGAGCTTTTAGCTTCTGGCTTCCAGTTCCTAACTTCTAGCCTGTGACGATGTCCTGAATCAGAACCTGGCTGAAATGTTGGCGATGACCAATCGTGCGCCGGTACTGCTTCTTGCGCTTGTATTTCAACACGCGCACTTTGGCGGCGCGGTCGTTGGTTAGAATTTTCCCCGTGACCTTGGCGTTGGCAACCAGCGGGGCGCCCACGGTGAGCTTTTCATTGCGCACCACAAACACGTGGTTGAACTCGACCGTCGAGCCCGGGTCGCCCGTCACGCGTTCCACGCGGATGACGTCGCCCGGCGAAGCCTTGAATTGTTTCCCGCCCGTCCTGAAGATAGCGTACATAGATTTCTTCTCTCCTATTTCCCCAAAACGACCATTATACGAATTGAGGGGAGAAACTGTCAACCAAATGCCGAAGGCCAAACTTAGACCTGTATTCGTGCTCCTCGCGGGAAATGTTTTGGGGGTTCCGTAGAGTTTGGCAATCCCAATTATAGACTTCAGCCTGTCCATGGGTGTAACTAAAAGTGGACAGTTGGATTCTTTGATTTGCGAACTCCCCATATTTTTTGATTTTGACGCGCAGTGCATTCCGATTTTGGTGGGCCCAATCCGGGGAATTTATGCTTGACAATCCTTTATAACCCATCAATTCCCCTTAGATTGACATACAAGGGTTTAGGTGGGTAATTTTGACACTCATTTATAAGCCTTGCTGCGGGAAAAGTGGTCGGCTCGCATGCCGCTCGGGTTCGGTGGAAGTGGCGGGCATTTTGGCACTCTATGTGCATAGAAACGAGTGGATTAGTGTTTAGTACGATAAATTATAAGAATCGCCCAAGCTGGCGCAGGTTGCGCTTGCGGGGTCTTGCGGTACTTGGCGACGAATGAATGGCGACGCTTGGCGACAATAAGTCCGGTTTTCATTTCGGACAATTCGCGGGACGCGGGTGCATTCCTTGGAACATTTGCGTTATGCTGCTATGCTCTACTATTAATCCGGCTGGAGATTCCAATAAATTGATGCGTGGGAAAATACCTTTGTGGGTTGATCGTATGCAAAGAATGGGAAAGATGGGTCGCTTGGGGATTCGTCCGCTTCTGGTGGGGGCTGCTTTGCTCGTGGCCGTGGGCGGAAACCTGCTGATGGGTGCGGATCGCGCCACAGCTCCCGGGCAAACTCCCGCCCGTGTGGACAAGCGGGCGCAGGTGAACGCGGCAGCGGCCGATTGGCCGTTGCGCTTCGAGCCAAACGTCGGCCAGGTGAAGGGCGCGGACTCCCGCGATGTGCGTTATGTTTCGCGGGGCAGCTCTTACACGCTATTTCTCACTCCGACGGAAGCCGTCCTGGCGCTTCAGCAGCACGCCAGGGGAAGCGCGGGCAAGACTTCTCCCCTGGTGGTGAGAATGCGCCTTGCCGGCGGCAGTAAGGTTCCGGCTTTGACGGGGCTGGACGAGTTGCCCACCAAGAGCAATTACTTGATCGGCAATGATCCCGCGCAGTGGCACACGGATGTTGCCAACTATGGCCGGGTGGCGGAGAAGGATGTTTATCCCGGAATCGATCTGGTATACCACGGGAATCAAGGTCAACTGGAATACGACTTCGAAGTGGCGCCGCAGGCCGATCCGAAAAAAATTGGCATGGCCCTGGAAGGCGCGCAAAGCTTGCGTATTGATTCGCAGGGTGACCTGTTGGTAAAGGTGGAAAGAGGAGAGCTGCGTTTCCGCCGCCCAGTGGCCTATCAGAAAGCGGATGGCGCCGAGCGCCTGGTACCTGTCCACTACATCCTGAAGGGCAAGAACCGGGTGGAATTCCGTCTGGCCTCGTATGACGTGCGCCAGCCCCTGGTGATTGACCCGATTCTGGCCTACTCTACTTACCTCGGCGGCAGCAACATTGACATCGCCAACGGCATTGCGGTGGCGCCGGACGGCACCGCGTTCATCGCCGGTGGTACTTTCTCTTCGGATTTCCCCACGGCGCACCCGTTGCAGCCCAACGACGGCGGGCCCCACGATTTTCCCCAGGACGCTTTTGTCGCCAAAATCAGCGCCGACGGGTCCACTTTGGTTTACTCCACGTATCTGGGTGGAAGCAGCGAGGACGTGGCGAATGGGATCGCCGTGGACGCCGCCGGCGAAGCTTTCGTGACCGGGACCACTTTCTCGCCTAATTTCCCCGTAACCCCAGGTGCGTTCAACACCCTGTGCGGGGGCGATGGGCAATGCGGGAAGACCTGGAACCCTGCGGGGTTTATTGTTTCGAACGCCTTCGTCGCCAAGCTGAACACCGCAGGCTCCGGGTTGGTTTATTCCGGTTTCCTCGGGGTTTACGAGAACACTCAGGGGTTCGCGATTGCTGTAGACGGCGGTTTAAACGCCTATGTGACGGGCGCAGTCGGGCCGAACATCCAGGAAACGACTCCCCTGGTACCGCCTGAAACCCCTCCCCCACCCTTCCCTATCGTCGGGGGCTTTGAAGCGACGTACGACAATATCGGCACGGAGTTCGGGGGTAGCGGCACCAATGCTTTCATCGCCAAGATTGACGCTCCGGGCGACGGAATCCTCTATTCCAGTTATCTCGGCGGCGACAACACAACCTATGGATATGGCATTGCGGTTGATAATAATGCCAATGCTTATGTTACGGGACTAACCTATTCAGATACTGGCTTCCCCCTTACCGGTGCTACGGCGCTTCAGACCACGTATGCAGGGGCAGGTGACGCCTTCCTGAGCAAAGTTAATACGACCGCGACAGGGGCGGGGTCCCTTGTCTACTCAACCTTCTTTGGTGGCGCCGGGATTGATCAAGGCAACGCTGTGGCGGTAGATGCGAATGGAATCGCTTACATCACCGGGGCCACGACCTCCGTCTCGATCCCCCCGAGCGCCCTTGGTTTCACGCCACCGGCCGGGGGATATCAAACCAATTGCACCTTGGATTCGCTGAGCGTGTGCGAAGGCGACGCCTTCGTGGCCAAGTTTAACCCCACCCTGAGCGGCGCGGCCTCGCTCCTCTATTTCTCATGGTTGGGTGGTTCTCTTGCCGACTCAGGTACGGGCATTGCGGTCGACGAGAGCGGAAATATTTTTGTCACCGGGTCGACAGTTTCCACCAATTTCCCCATCGCTGGCGCGGTGTTCCAACCCACGTACGGCGGCGGGAACGCCGATGCTTTTGTCACCGAATTGAACCCCGCCAACCCGCCCGCAACCGCCTTGGTTTATTCCACTTATCTTGGCGGCAGCAATACGGATGTGGCTACAGGCATTGCCGTAGATATCCACGACGCCGCCTACGTCTCGGGCCAGACGTGCTCGCTGGATTTCCCCCTTTCCTCCCCGCTGCAAGAGACCCCGGGGGGCAACTGCGACGCCTTCGTATCAAAGATTATCATCTCGGGTGGAATTGCCCTCAACCCGGCAGGCTTGATTTTCCCCAACCAGCCGCTCAGCACCACCAGTCTGGCTCAGACCGTAACCCTCAATAACGGCAGCAATGCCGCGCTGATCATCAACAGCATCGTGGTGACCGGCCTCAACAGCTCGGACTATGCGATTCAGTCCAACACCTGCGGCGACTCTTTGAACGCCCTCAGTTCGTGCCAGATCACCGTGACCTTCACTCCGACCTCGATTACCCCGCTCACGCGCGTCGCCCAGATCACGGTTACTGATAACTCGCCTGTCACCGGTAGCACGCAGGTGGTCGACCTGAGCGGCACCGCCGGATCGACGCCCCTCGTCACCTTGTCTTCCCCGAGCCTGGCTTTCAGTACCCAGCAGGCGGTGGGAGTAGCCAGTGCCCCTCAGATTCTCACCGTGACGAACACCGGAACGGCGCCGCTGAACATTACATCGGCGACGGCCAGTGGTGATTTTGCCATTCAGTCCAATACCTGCACAACCCCGCTTCAGGCCACCGCGCCGGCCTCGAATTGCACCATCAGCGTCACATTTACCCCCACCTCGCCGGGAGCGAGCGCGGGGGCGCTGACCCTTACGGATAATGCACCCAATAGTCCCCAGGAAATTCTGCTCACGGGGACGGGAGCGCTCCAGCCGGCTGTGTCGCTTTCGGCCACAACTCTTGCTTTTGGCGATCAGACTGTCCTCATCACTAGTGCCGCGCAAACCGTGACCGTCACCAATACCGGCACCGCCCCGCTGGTCTTAACCACGATTTTACCCTCGGCAGGCTTTGGCGACACGACCACCTGCGGCGCATCCCTTGCCCCCCAGGGTATTTGTACCATCAGTGTGACTTTCACCCCCGCCACGGCGGGCAGCGCGGTGGGTTTGATTACCCTTACCGATAATGCCCCCAACAGCCCGCAGACGATCTCGTTGGCCGGGACAGGAACCACCGATCCTATTGCCGTCCTCACCGCGATCGGTGGTGCGGGGGTGACGTTCTCCACCCCTCAGCCACTGGGCGGCCCCAGCGCGGCGCAGATTGTAACGCTTAGCAATACAGGCAGCGCCCCGTTATTGATCAACAGTGTTGCCGTGACCGGCGTCAATCCCACTGATTTTGGCACCACCAACACTTGCGGCGCCAGCTTGGCGGCTGGTACGAATTGCAGCATCAGCGTCACCTTCACCCCTTCGGCCGTGGGCAATCGTTATGGCACGCTGACCGTGACCGACAACAGTGGCGGGACCTCGGGCAGCACCCAGACCCTCGCCCTGGAGGGCACGGGGCAGGGTGGCCCGGTCGTTAGCCTTACCCCTACTACACTCACTTTTGCCAGCCAGCCGCTGGGGGCGACGAGCGCTGCCCAACCGATTACCTTGACCAACAACGGCACAGCGAGTTTGAGTATCACCAGTATTATTCCCTCCGGTGACTTCACCCAGTCGAACAACTGCCCCGCTAATCTTGCCGCCGGCGCCTCCTGCACTATTAATGTCAGTTTTGCTCCCTCGGTGGTAGGCACGCGTTCGGGCGCCTTGACGGTGACCGACGCAGCGCCCAATAGTCCCCAGGTGGTGACGTTGACGGGTGGAGGATCGGACTTTGGCGTCACGGTGAATCCCACTTCCGCTACGGTGGTGGCGGGCAATACGACCAGCGTCACCGTATCGGTGACCGCTGTGTCCGGATACAACACGGCCGTGGCAATTTCGTGCAGTGGCATGCCGGCGCTGGCGACCTGCTCGGCTTCACCCAGCTCCGTTACTCCCGGCAGCACGGGTGCGGCTACGGCAAGTTTGAATATCAGCACCACCCGCCGCAGTTCGGTTCCGCCTAGAAGCCAACCGCAGCCGCTGGGGCCGGGCGGGACAGCGCGTCCAGGGATTTGGCTGCTCTGCGCGTTGTTTTTGTTGGGTTTGGGAGCATGGGGCGTGCGCCAGAATCGGCCGCGCTGGACTTGGGCGGTGCTTGCCCTTACCGCGCTGTGGCTCGCGAGCTTTACGGCCTGCGGAGCGGGCGGCACGGGTTACGTCAATCCCACGGGCACGCCCGCGGGAAGTTATACGGTTACGGTAACCGGCACGTCGTCGGGCCTTACGCACTCGACCAGCTTTACGCTGAATGTTCAGTAAGCATAGGATTTTGAGGAGGCGGGCTTTAGAGCTTGCGGAAAAACGCTCCAATACTGTCATCCTGAGCGGAGCGAGGGACCCCTGCATTTGAATTCTCAAGCGAATACAGAGATTCTTCGTCGGTCGCCGCGGCGACCTACCCAGAATGACAGTGCCAATGGGGTTCTGCGCGGCACCTAGAGTCCCGCTCCGCTACTAAGATCTGACCCAAGGGAATGGAGCTTTTATGCGAAAGATTTTGCTTCTGTTGCCGCTTTTGCTTTTGCCCGTATCGGCATGGGCCCAACAAACGCCCAAAGTAGAGGTATTCGGTGGATATTCCAATCTGAATGCCAATCTGAATTCCTCCAGCTTTGACATGAACGGCGTGAATTTTTCCGCCGCGGAGAATTTGAATTCATGGTTCGGCGGAGTGTTGGATTTCAGCACCCACTTCGGCACGGAAAATGGTTTCAAGACCAACACCCAATCGGTAACTTATGGTCCGGTATTTAGTTACCGCAAGAACAAAAGCATCGTGCCATTCGCCCATGCCATGGTGGGAGCGGTGCGTGGCGGATCGGAATATCTCAACATTTCCAAGCCGGAAACCCGCATTGGCGTCTATGTGGGTGGCGGCTTGGATTTGAAGGTCTCCCCCAACGTGGCCTTGCGACTTTTCCAAGCCGACTACGAAATGTCTCGATTTAGCGGCACTCGCCAGGACAACATCCGGCTATCGGCCGGCATCGTCATCCGCGTGGGAAAGAAAAAGTAGGCGCTGTAGCGGCGGTATCTGACCGCCGGGGTGGTTATCCCCTGAAACCGAAAACTCGAAGCCGCAATCAGCACCACCCCCCTACCCCTTCCTCAACTGAGGAGGGGAGCATTTTCAAAACCGCGCCGACCGAGATTTCCACGCAGACACTGCTTGGTCAGGGAACCCTTTGACTACGGCGAATTCCATCTATTGCTCGGCATCCATATCGAGAAGCGTCTTCAGCGCCCGCCGCGAGGTTCCTTTCTGGGGAAACTTGGTTGTTCGCACAACAAGACCACTCCCGCTCGCTTTTTGCCCACGCAAGATTACGGCGCCAAACTCGACTTGACCTTGAATTCAGAGGCGCTCGGGTATACAGTACCGGTCGGGAGAAAAGTGAAAGATGAACAATGACTGGTTTCCCTTGATTCAAGAAACCAATCCCTTGCCCCTACAATGCAATTCAACGAGGAGACCTTATGACGACCGCGAGAGAACAAGCAGAAGAACTGAGGCAGCAAGCCATAAGAACATTATTACAAGAGAAGGCGGCCATTGAGGAGATGCTTTTAACGCTGGGCTACCAGAAAGAAGCCCCCTCTTTGGTTGCATCTTCGGATGTGAGACGCCCCCCCCGGTATGAGCCCGTAAAGGGATAGTCAGGAAGTCGCGTGATCCGATCCAATCTGTGGCTCACTACTGCTTGTCTTGGAGGGGTTGGTCGCTGACCAATCTAACGATGAACAACAACCGATTTCCCTTGAGCAATTAAACTAACCCTTTGCTCACGACAACACAATTTAGCGAGGGAAGCAAATTATGATGACCGCGAGAGACCACGCAGAAGAACTCAGGCAGGAAGCCATAAGAATATTGTTGGCGGAGAGGTCGGCCATAGAGGAGATGCTTAGAACGCTGAGTTACCAAAGAGAGGCCCCCATGATGAGGGGACACAGTATGCTGCCCGGCTCTGCGGCGCAAGAAGCTTCTTTAATTGTTCAGGAGCTGGATATTCCAACTCCTCGCCAGGAAGAAGCGGTATCAAGCCCCAGCAGTCCCGCCAACGTCATCCGGGTCTGGGATCACGAGGAGACGCGCGAGGTTTCAGAGCGCTTCCTTGAGCAAGCCCGCTTGGAAGGCAGGTACGACGCCCAATCGCAAGTCTATGTGCTTGACAGTTGCCGATGGAGAATCCAGGGGCAGGTCAGCCGTGCCAAGGGTGAGCCCTTCTATACGCTGGTTCGCTTGCACGAATAGAAATGCCGTTTTCGCCGCATATGGAGTTGAAATAAATATAGACGTGTATTTCGAATGAGGAAGGCTGCCGCCGCTCAACTTCAGGCGGCCGTCTGCCACTGATAGCGATGATGCCGGCCGCCGGCGCGCGGTACCCCACCACTTTGGCCGCGTCGGCCTGCCTCCGTGCACACGCCCCGTGGGCACGCGATGATGAGTTCCGGAATTTGCGCTATCTGGAAATGCTTGATAAACTAGCCCAACTTTCGCAGCTCGGAG
>PLWR01000003.1 GCA_003165615.1 Acidobacteriota bacterium
GCGCGGCCAATTTCACAACGAAACCTGCGTCAATGCTAAACAACAACCAGCTTGTCCTTCACCTCGTCGCCGACGACACCGGAAAACCCGTGGCAGGGGCGGGCCTTGAATTCCTCGTCAGGCAAGGTGTCCGCGGAGAACGTGTGTTGCCGGCGCCAATGACCGCGGATGACCAGGGGGTCTGCGTCATCCCGCTCGCGCGCGGTGGCGTGAGCAATCTGACGATTAGCACCCGCACGGATGGTTTCGTGGATACCGGCTATTCATGGTCGCCGGCACGTGGCGAAAGCATTCCGCGCCAATACACCGCCCGCCTGGCGCATTCCGTGCCGATTGGCGGGCGAGTTGTGGACGATGTGGGCAAACCCGTGGCTGGCGCGGAAGTTCATGTCTGGAAAATCGTCGCTGACCAGAGACAATTATCCGATCCTCCTCAGATCTTCGACATAGCCCAGGAAATAACCGCGGCTGACGCGGAGGGCCGCTGGCGCATGGACCGGTTCGCAAACGAAGCCATCTCGAGGCTGCGCGTCTGGGCAACTCATCCATATTATTTTACGGAGCCTTTTGTTGTTATCAACATGAGTAACCAGGGAAACCCCGAGGCGAAGAAGCAACTCGTGGCCGGCACGAATACTCTCAAGCTCACCCGCGGCATCACCGTGCAGGGTGTCGTGTTGGACACGAACGGCCATCCTGTCGCGGGAACAAAGGTATCGGCGGTCGCCGAGATCGAACGCGCTCCACTGACGCCGTCGTTCGTGCCGGGGCAGTCGCAGTCGTTCACCATTTCAAGAGTGGACCGGATCGAAACAACCAACCAGGCCGACGGGACATTTGTTCTGACCGGCTGCAGGCCGGGCACGAACGAGTTCAGGGGGGAGGCGCGCGGTTTTGCTTTGGCCAGCCTGCGAGCAAACCTCACAAAAAATCCCACTTCGCTACGTTTCGTTTTGAACCCCGGACATGTCCTGCGCTTGCGCGTGGTGGACGCCGATGGGCTGCCTGTGACCAACGGCGGGGTTTCTCCCACATCTTCGGATCCCAGCAGCAGCCTCCATACTGGATTTGGAGCGAGGGGCGGGCGCGGCTCTGACCTTAATTCTGGATTTGGAACGAGGGGCGGTCGCGGTTCTGACCTTATTTCGTTTGTCCTCCAACCCTCCTACCCCTTTCGCCTGGGCACCGAAGGGCGCGTCGTATGGGAAAGCGCACCCGACTCCGAACTGCAGCTTGAAATTCGGGCCAATGGCTTCGAGCCAACAAATATGGTGGTGGCGGCAGATGGAGAGGAACATGTGGTGAGGCTGACCTCCGCCCGAACGGCGCCAAGTCTGAAGGTTTCGGGCAATGTGAGCGATGCAGCCACTGGCCAGCCCATCAATCGTTTCCGTGTCCACACAGGCCGTTTCGAGACGAATCCGTCCTTCGCCCCTGGGTGGATGCGCATTGAAAGCTTCCAAGGAGGGACATTCCTGCACAGGGAGCTATGGGGCACAAATCCAAGGTACGCCTTGCGGTTCAAGTTTGAGGCGGATGGCTACGCGCCGTTCGTCAGCCGCGATGTGCAGCCTGATGAAGGCAACGTTCAACTTGACATCGCTTTGCTTCCAGCCGTTTCCACCAGCGTCACCGTCCTTTTGCGGGATGGGCAGCCTGCCGTCAATGCGGATATTGGATTCGAAATGCCGGGTGTTCCATTGGAACCGGTTCTCAACGGTTTAAAACATACAGTCCAGGGAAACTACACCAATGTCTTTTCCACGGACGAAAATGGCCGGTTCGCTTTGCCTCCGGACGACGAGGTGACGCGCGTCATCGCCGCCTGTGCCGATGGCTATGCGGAAGCCACACCAGCGGCCTTGACAGCGGCGCCAGTCATGCGCCTGCAGCCGTGGGGACGGATTGAAGGCGCGTATTTGTCCGGCGGCAAACCCACCCCCGGAAGGGCGCTTGCCTTGGGCCGCAGCGTCGGAAATAGAACATATATTGGCCCGATCACGGCCGAGACGGACGCCGACGGACACTTCGTCTTTCCCAAAGTTCCACCTGGCGAATTTACTTTGTGGTGGGACGAAACCCACAACCAATTCTATGCGCCGCCGGTCCAAGTCCGTCTGGGAGAAACGGCGGTCGTATCAGCGGCCTTCTACACGGTCATGGCGCGCGTAAGCCTGGCTTCGGGTGTTGAAATGCCCGCCAACGGGTCGGTGAGACTCTTCGCTTATCAACCGCACCCTGCCAAAGATCACGCTGCGTCGGCGAGCCTCAATCAAACCAGCGAGGGATCTTGGGTGGCCAATGACCTGCCGGCCGGGGATTACAATTTGAAGGCGAGCATTGTCGAACCGCCCGCAATTGGCAGTCCACCTGGAACGGCGACGACGATCCGCGAGGTGCGGGCGAACTTGACGTTCACCATTCCCGCCGATCCGCTCAGCGGCGTGCTGGACTTGGGCGAGATCGTCCTCCAGCCGGTGCAGTGATGCTGCTTTCCTCATTATCTTAATTCTCCTTCTTCCTTTGAGGATTAAGAGTAAGATTATGATCGGGATTAGGAGGGGCCCTCACCTCAACCTCGCCCCCTCCCGGAGGGAGAGGGAACGGGCATCGGCAGTCACGGGTTATGGGGTTGGGTGGACGGCATAGGCGGTCGCGGGTTCTTCGCTGAGTCGGCCAACGATTCTCCCTCTCCTTGGCGGAGAGGGCCGGGGTGATGTCGAGCCATGAATCTGATTTCAGTTTTATGGTTGACGATGGCCCTCACCCTGACCCTCTCCCATCGGATGGGAGAGGGAATGGCCATCGCCCGCCATCGGTTGGCGGGGGGCTGTCCGGCCAGTGCAGTCGCGGGTTTTTCGGTGAGGCGGCGGATGGTTCTCCCTCTCCTTGGAGGAGAGGGCCGGGGTGAGGTCGAGCCATGAATCTGAATTTGTTTGTATGATTGACTATGCCCTCACCCTGACCCTCTCCCATCGGATGGGAGAGGGAACAGTCGTCGGCAGTCACGGGTTATGGGGTTGGTTGGACGGCAAAAGC
The DNA here is from genome assembly GCA_003165615.1 of Acidobacteriota bacterium. Next base: position 3,040 of record PLWR01000003.1, read on the forward strand.
AGCGGCAGGTTCGCGGTTGGGGGCGCGGGGGTTCAGCGGCGCTCATAGAGCGCCGCTACATTGCAGGATGATGCAGCGGCCTAACGCGGGCGGTGGCCGGTTTCCA
>PLWR01000415.1 GCA_003165615.1 Acidobacteriota bacterium
CCTGCTGGGGACGGCAGGCGCGGTGGCCATTGTTCTGCCCTACTTGTTGCCCTTCCTGGTATGCCTTGCGGTGCTTGAAGACCTCGGGTACCTGTCGCGGGTAGGCTACCTGATGGACGCGCTCATGCACCGGCTCGGCCTGCACGGAACAGCAACGCTACCCATACTCCTCGGTTACGGGTGCAGCGTCCCGGCGGTGATGGCCACGCGTATTCTTAGTTCCCGGCGTGACCGCTTTATTGCGGCATTCCTCGCGGTCCTGGTGCCCTGCTCGGCTCGCATGACAGTGATCCTGGCGCTGGTGGGTGTCTACCTCGGCGCCTATTACGCGCTGGGCATCTACGCTTTGAATCTGCTGGTGGTGGTGTTGGCCGGCCACATCCTGGCCCTGATCTGGCCGGAAATTTCGCCTGGAATGTTGATGGAAGTTCCGGCCTTCCGCGTGCCCGCGCCCAAAGTGGTCATGATGAAAACCTGGTGGCGACTGCGCGAGTTCGTGATGGTGGCGTTCCCCCTGCTCGTGGCCGGCAGCGCCGTCCTGGGGCTGGTCGAATATTTGGGTTGGCAGCGGTTCATCAATGCCGCGCTCTCACCGCTCACGGCTCTGCTCAGCCTGCCGCGCGCCGTTGGCCTGACCCTGATTTTCGGCGTATTGAGAAAAGAACTCTCTCTCCTGATGCTCATGCAGGCACTGGGAACCACACATGTGGCTTCGGTGATGAGTGTTGCACAAATCCTTATCTTCACCCTCTTCGTTACATTTTACCTTCCTTGCATGGCTACGCTCGCCGCGATGTTCCGCGAGTTGGGCTGGCGCCTCACCGCCGCCGCTGCCACAGCGTTGCTGCTACTGGCGGTGGGCATCAGCCTGGCGGCGCGCGGCATCCTCGCAGTTTTGTAGTTACAGCGGCATATTCCCGTGCTTTTTGGGTGGGTTGGTGTCGCGTTTGTTTTCGAGCATGCGCAAGGCAGTGATCAGTTTGGGGCGGGTGTCGCAGGGTTGGATGACGTCGTCCACCCAGCCGCGTTCGGCGGCGATGTAAGGGTTGGCGAAGCGCTCGCGGAACTCCGCGATGTTCCGGCGGCGCAAGGTTTCCGGGTCTTCAGCCTTCTGAAGCTCGCGCCGGTAGACGATATTCACCGCTCCTTCGGGTCCCATCACGGCGATTTCTGCGGTGGGGTAGGCCAGGTTCACATCCGTGCGGAGGTGCTTTGATCCCATCACGCAGTAAGCCCCGCCGTAAGCCTTGCGGGTGATGATGGTGATTTTCGGCACCGTGGCTTCCGCGTAGGCGAAAAGCAGCTTCGCGCCGTGACGGATGATGCCGCCATACTCTTGCTGTGTGCCGGGCAGGAATCCCGGCACGTCTTCGAAGGTAATGAGTGGAATATTGAAGGCATCGCAGAAGCGCACGAACCGCGCCCCTTTCACGGAAGCGTTGATATCGAGGCAGCCGGCAAGGAAGGCGGGCTGATTCGCGATGATGCCCACACTTTGCCCGCCCAGCCGCGCGAAGCCCACCACCAGGTTTTTGGCGAAGTGCTCGTGGACTTCCACAAAGTAACCGTCATCGACGACGCGTGTGAAGATCTCCTTGATGTCATAAGGCTTGTCGGGCTCAATCGGTACCAGCGTATCAAGCGTTTCATCGCGCCGGTCTATGGGATCCTCGGTCTCCACGCGAGGGGGGTCTTCGTGATTGTTCTGAGGCATGAAGCTGAGCAGCTCACGAACCAGGGCCAGCCCATCGGCATCATCGCGGGCAATAAAGTGGGCCACGCCGCTGGTGGCGTTGTGGGTCATCGAGCCGCCCAGATCTTCCTTGCTCANNCGTCCGGCCCGGTCACAAACATGTAGCTGGAGTCTTTCACCATCACCGTGAAGTCGGTAATGGCGGGCGAATATACCGCTCCACCCGCGCACGGACCCATGATTGCGGAAATTTGCGGGATGACGCCGGAAGCCAGGGTGTTGCGAAGGAAAATATCGGCGTAGCCGGCCAGTGACGCCACGCCTTCCTGGATTCGAGCGCCGCCGGAATCATTCAAACCCACCACGGGCGCGCCCACTTTCATGGCCAGGTCCATGATCTTGCAGATTTTCTGCGCATGGGATTCAGACAGCGATCCCCCGAAGACCGTAAAGTCCTGGGCAAAGGCATAAGCAAGCCGGCCATTGATTTTTCCATAGCCTGAAACGACGCCATCGCCCGGGATGCGCTGCTCCGCCAGGCCAAAATCCCGGCAGTCGTGCTCCACGAGCTGATCGATTTCTTCGAAGCTCCCCTCATCAAAGAGCAGAAGGATGCGCTCGCGTGCCGAGAGTTTTCCCTCCGCGTGCTGGCGGGCGCGCCGCTCCTCACCGCCTCCAAGCGTTGCGTCGTCCCGTTTGCGGCGAAGCTGTTCGATTTTTTGCTCGCGAGTCATCCTGAACCCAAGGGGCACTATAGCGGAGAATTGTTGCGGTGGGCAAGGGGACGAGACTGCAAATAACGAGGATGCAAATTATGCAGCGCCGTGTCGGGCGTCTCTCGCGCTTTTGGTGCGAGCGGGCCACGAGCCCACCGTTTTATTGGGTAGACAGTCTGCCTTGTGATTTGGTAGATTGGCTACTATTATGACCAAGCAACAGCCCAGCGACCGAATCGAACTGGTTTATGGCTCGCTCGACATGCTGATTCTGCGCACCTTGCTTTGGGGTCCGATTCACGGGCATGGCATTGCCAAGTCGATTGAGCGCGTGTCGGACGAAACGCTCAAGGTGGAACACGGGT
>PLWR01000373.1 GCA_003165615.1 Acidobacteriota bacterium
TTTATCGGCAGCGGAAACATGCTGGTGGCGCCGGTGCGCATCGGCAAGGGATCGTATACCGCGGCGGGCTCAACCATTACCAAGGACGTTCCCCCCGAATCGCTCGCTATCGCGCGTGGCCAGCAGGTCATTAAAGAAGGTTGGGCGCGCGAGCGGAAGAAAGGCAAAGGCCTCATTAAAAAAAACTTATGAGTTAGTAGTAAATCGTGTAGAACCACATCAGGTGCAGGGGTGATCACCACCCCGAGAAGTGTCACTGAGGCCGCTTCGCGCTCGGAGGGAGCGCGCAAGCAGAAACCGCGGGGATGCTTAGTCACCGTGAGTGGGGACCACCGCTCACCTGTCGAATTATAAGCATCAACTCAAGCTGGACAAAGCGCCAGGGTCCGGCCATGACATTACCTTTAAGGAGGTAGACCATGGTCAAGCGCGCTTTACTGGCCGTTTTGCTCGTCGCCGTAGGAATCTCACTCGCCAATGCACAAACCCCGGTGGAGACGGAGACGTTCTCGGTTCCTGCTGGTACCATGCTGCATTGCCGCACCACCGAGACCCTGACCACCCGGCTGAATTCCCAGGGAAACACTTTTACCATTAACGTTGCTGAGCCCGTCTCGATCGACGGCCGCGTGGCGGTTCCCGCCGGCTCGACGCTCGGGGGACGCATTACGTTGCTGGAACGCCCCGGCCGCATTAAGGGCGTGGGCGAGATGCGGCTGACGGTGGAGCATCTTACGCTTCCCGATGGCCGCAGCTTCCCCCTCGGCGCGACTTTGATGACGGCTTACGGCGATGCCCCCGTTAAGGTGGTGGGGAGTGAGGGAATTGTCAAGGGGCCGACTTCCCGCGCGCCGGATGTGGAGGAGATTGGCGCAGGAACCGTCGGTGGTGCGCTGCTGGGATTGATCTTCGCGCACCCCTTTATCGGCGCCACGGTGGGATTTACGGCGACAACCGTTGATCGCATGCGCCGCCGCGGGAAGGATTTGACCATCCCGGTGGGAACACAGCTCAATTATCAATTGACGCGAGAGTTGGCAATCAGCAACAACGCACCGCAGGCCACCGCGGCAAATCAAGTACACAGCGCGGGTGAGTAAGTCTCTCCGCCCACTGAATGTCCATCGAGTTTTTTGGGGGGCGATGCGTCTCGCGCGGGCATATCCCGGGGACGCCGCCCCTCTAACCGCTCTGGAAATCACTTCGCAATATTCTTCCCGATATTGAAACAGGGTCCCACGGAGAACCGGGTGGTGAGCCGACCGTCCTGCAAGAGATCACTGAACAGATGGTCGTAGACCAGATCAGCCTGCACGCGCAGGCCGATATGTCTGGAGAAGAGAAAGTCGGCGCCGCCCCCGAACCCATAAAAAGCCGTCCAGTCCGTCTTCTTGCCGTTGGTCGTCAATTGCGCGACGATAGCTTGCGCAATGGGATCAGCCCCCGGCTGCGGGGTTGCGACCTCATGGATCGCTCCAATGGAAGGCCGAATGAAGAGCGTGACTTTCTTGAAGTGGCGATACGACAGTTGTGGCCCGGCGGCAAAGGTTTGGGTAAGGGAATTAGACGGCACCTTCAACGTGTATCCGGCAGGGAGTTTTCCCGCCTCCGCTAATCCCATCAATTCTGCACCCAGTGACTCCTGCAACGCGGTCGTCAGCAGGTTAGGCGTCAGCGTCAATCCACCGCCCGAGACGCTGTAGTCAAATCCCAGGGAATACCAGGTCTTCGGCCTCACGCCAACCTGAAAATGAAATCCGTTCTCAAAAAGGCTCACATGCGGGCTGTCGAGAAAAGTGTATCCCGCGAAAAGGTCGTAACGTGAAACGTAATTCTGCTGAGCTAGCGCTGGTGTGGACGCCAGCAGCAGGGCAAGAATGGGCAAGACAAAAGCTGTGCTCACCCAGTGCGTTGCGGCGCATCTGGCTTTGATTGAAAATGACATATTCTCTCCTATGAAAAATTGCCTCAGCTTTCTCATTTCGGCTCGGGTTCAGCGAGTATTAGGGAGACTGCCCGGTATTAGCTAATTGGATTCCTCTCTGGAGTTTTGCTTGTTGGGTATGAGTTTTCATCATCGAGAGAGGAATGGCGAGGGAGCAAGAAATGGGGTGAAGCGCCGGGCATGCAATCTGACTCTTCCATGATCATCACCCGCGGGGCCTGCACCGCGGACCGGCAGGGCAAACCCGTCCTCGACTGCTACGCCTCACCTATATCATTGAATCGGCAGAGATGCACGTCATTTCAAATCTAGGTAGTGGGTCAGTCTGAATTCTTTTTCTTGTACGGGCCACGCGGTCTGAAAACCGGCTTCGGCATGATGCCGATAATTTCCTCATAACTCCAAACGTGGTCACTCACTCCCGCTTCCATCGCTGGCGTTACCCGCAAAGTCTGGTGAACCCGAGCAAAGTTATAATACATAAAGTAGATTGCCACTGTTGCAAGGTGGTTCATAAGCTTCTTGCTGAATCCATTCGTCAGCCGGGTAAACCGACGCATGGACATTCGCATCGTGAGGTTCTGACGCTCGACGAAGCTGGTAGAAATATGCTTCGGGTCTGGCTTGCCAGTTACAGCCTTCCGCTCACAAGACGTGCAGACGGCGGGAGAATAGCGGACTTCTTCTTGGCTGGATTCGTACCGCTTCACAAGCTGGGCATAGTCCACATCCGCCCCACATGCCCCCTCTACTGCTTCTAAGAGCTTATCCGTAAATAA
>PLWR01000668.1 GCA_003165615.1 Acidobacteriota bacterium
TCTATCTCCGACAGGCTCCTAGTCACGACATTGTGTCAGTTCCAGGCTGGGAGCGAGGCCTATATGGACATGTTGTCTGACCTACGCCGTTGCGGACATGCGGGTCCGGTGCGCCCAAAGTCGCTTATTTGCGGGGATTCTTGGTTTATCCACAATGCGTTTGGGGGCAGGTCGTCCCCACCCCCAAATTTTTGGAAATTCTGAAAATCAATTTCCGAAATTTTTTCTCGCCATCACTTTTTTGCAAAAGTCACCGCGCTCTCGGAAGCGGAAAAAAATCAGCGCCGCGAAATTGGAAAGAACTCCGCGCCACCAATTGAATTACCACCTGCCAAACCCAAGGACTTGTTTTCCATCGTTCTTCCAGCGTATGCTCCTGACAAAGGTAAAGCATCCGCAGAGTCAAGGAGGTACCAATCGTGAGGACTTGGTGGGCGATTATCATCTTGCTGGCAACTAGCTTGGGCGCCGCCGCATTTCCGCGTCCTGGCAATAAACCGGTGACCCGTGACGATATTCTGTACCTCTTGAACAACTACGTGCCCAGCCAGAGCGTGACGGACCTGGTCAAGGAAAACGGCGTGGATTTTGAGCCGGAGGAAGATTACCTGAAGAAGGTCCGGGCGGCCGGAGGGAAAGAGGACTTACTCGGAGCCCTGCGAACCGTGCATGCACCAGGTTCCCACCCCGTTGCGGTGCAACGTTCGAACGATGCAACGCAGGTTCAGCAGCACTTGTCACGGGCCATGGAACTCGAGAAACTGGAATCCTACCCCGATGCCGAGCAGGAATACCGCGCGGCCCTGGCCATTCAATCCCAGAACAGCACGCTGCACGTGGGTTTGGGCCGCGTACTTTGCAAGCAGGAGAAGTGGGACGATGCGCTGGCAGAGTATCGCGAGGCGATCCACATCGACCCGAAATCCGCGGAAGCGCACGCCGCCCTGGGTTTGGCGCTCAGCCTGCGAGGTGATCCCGGCAACGCCATTCCCGAGTTGCGCGAAGCCCTGCAGTTGAATCCCCACGACCTGCAAGCGCGGAATATTCTGGGAGCTTCGCTTTACAATATCCACGACATGGCGGGCGCGTTGAAAGAATTGCACCAAACCTCCGAGATGGCGCCGGGCACCGCTGCCGGTCACTATGCGAGCGCCCAGGTCCTGCTGATGGAGAAAAGGGATCCGGACGGCGCCATCGCCGAATTCCGCCATGCCATCGAACTCGATCCCTTCACCTGGTTTCCGCACAATGATTATGCCAACGCCATCTCGGCCAAGGGTGATTGGGATGGCGCCATATTCGAGTATCGCGAGGCGCTCCGATTGCAGCCCGATTCCGTCGTCGCCCATTCCAACCTGGGTTACGCGCTTGCCAACAAGGGCGACTTTGCCGGTGGGGCCGCGGAGGTGCAAAATGCGATGCATATCAATCCCAACACCCCCCAGCCGCACCTCGTAAATGGTCTGATCCTGGCCGTCCAGCAAAAGTTCCCGGCGGCGAATGACGAATACCGTGAAGTCGTCCGTCTCGATCCCGGGAACGCTATGGCCCACATGCTATTGGGAGGAGGATTGGCGGGAAGCGGGGATGTGGCCGGAGGCGTGAGCGAAACTCGCGAGGCGGTTCGCCTGGAACCTTCCAATCAATACTACCACAACCAACTTGGCGTTTTGCTCAGCCGCCAAGGCGATAACGCCGGGTCAGAGGCGGAGTATCGCGAAGCCATTCGCCTGGACCCCAAATACGCCATGGGTCACGCCAACCTGGGCGCGCTGCTCATTGACCAACGCAATCTGACGGAGGCGGTGAAGGAGATTTACACCGCCTACCAGCTTGATCCCAAGAACCCTGAAATCATCGCGCTCTATAAGAAGTACACCGGCGGCCTCTTTTAATCGCCCGCGGGTGGCTTGCCGATAGGGCAGGTGAGGTGTTGATAAATTCCGGCAAGGTCTTCCAGGGAAAGTTCCTCCGCGCGCAAATTGGCGGGCTTGCCTGCTGCCTCGAAGGCCTTCAGAAGCCGCGTTCGTAGATACATGCCGCCCAAATTGTTAAGCAGATTTTTCCGCTTTTGAGCAAAGCAGCGCTTCACGAATTCCAGGAACTCGTCGCATTTTTCCCGCGGCCACTGGTGGAACTTTGCCTTCATTCGAAAAGTCACCAATGATGACTGCACTTGCGGCGCCGGGGAAAAGGCTCCGGGTGGAACCGCCAGGGCGATTTCCGGCTGCGCGCAAATTTGTGTGGCAATGCTCAAATATCCGTAGTCGCGGGTTCCCGGCGCCGCCGTCAGGCGCTCCGCCACTTCGCGCTGCATCAGCAAGCCCATGGAGCGGATCGCGTCCCGTTGCGCAAAAAGGTGATGGAGGATGGGCGAGGTGATGTAGTAGGGGAGGTTGCCGAAAACAAAGGCTTGCGCGACCCCTTCCTGGCGGCACAGCGCGGCAAAATCGACGCGCAGCACGTCCGCGAGGATGATCTGCACACGGGGGTCCTCCCGGAAATCCGCTTCCAGGCCCAGCGCGAGCGCCCGATCGACTTCGATGGCGATGACCTTGCGCGCGCGTCCGGCGAGCAGTCCGGTCATGGCGCCGCGCCCCGGCCCGATTTCAATGATCACGTCGCCGGCTTGCAGCGCGAGCTCCTCCAGAATCCTGGTTCGATACCGCTGGTCGTGCAGAAAGTGCTGGCCGAGTTTGGGGCGATGACGGGTGATTTTGGATTTTAGATTTTGGATTTTGGATTCACCTCTTCTCTGCGTGCATCATACCATGATGGCGTGGAACTGCTGGGTGCGTACCGATCGTTGACCACGCATGGACAATAGAAGAATTGTGTGGAGTGATGCCTGAGCGGATTGGGACGAAATAGGAGATTTTCAAAACTATGATTCTACGGGCGTTAGTCGTTAAATAATAATTGGGGTATGCACTTGACTCCNNNNGGGGAGTCAAGTGCATACCCCAAAATAATAAAATAACCCTTGACAAAAAAATGCCGATATATAGAATCTAAGTTGTTAGCCCCCGTCCCGTCTTGCTTATCTTATGGGGCGAGGCACAATTTGGAGCAAGTGGCATACATCAAACGGTAGCACGTTACAGATATCCACGCACGAGAGCCAGACAGATAGGTCGATATCTTCGACCATAGAAAAACAAAAAGCGTTTTGCCCTGTAGATAGGGTTTACAGATGCGAATAGCCCCCTTTATGGGGGCTATTCGTTTTTATAGAGTCACACAGATTTGGATTCATAGCGGAGAGATCACATTGAAGGAATACGGCAGCATCTTTAGACTCTTCAAAGACCAACCGACATACCAAGTATTTGCTCATTTTTACCCCGCAAAACAACCTGGTAATGTCCTTGACTTCGATGCACCTTTTAAGGAACTAGCGAAACATACTTTCGACGGTTTCGATTCTTGGACATTTCAGCAGGAGCGGTTTCGACAGAAGCACAGTTCTTCGGAAGTGCCCAAGCTAAAGAATTACCTCAATTACACATTTGTTCGGCTTGTGACTCTCGAACAGGAATCTCCCGGCCAGTATTTCCACTTCACGAAGAATGATGAGTGGGTACGTTTTAACACGGGTTTACAAAATTCTTTTGGGGCGGATATATTAGCCACCTTTCAGCGCTATAAACCGAGAGAAGGTTACATTCCTGATTTAAGGGAACGCCCCGATTGGGTTTATAAAGGATGCCACACACCGACCGATAGGTGGTATCGCGACTTGTTCGGAGGGAAGGTGCCAGAGATCGCTTGGTATTCTAGAGATAGCAGGGACTATGTTTTTGACACCTCCACGGTAAATTTGTTCTAAGCGG
>PLWR01000598.1 GCA_003165615.1 Acidobacteriota bacterium
GCACCGCGGCCACCGTGCCGTCAACGGCGCACGCGCACCAGAAGGCCGCCAAGGTCAGGATTAAAACCACCAGCAGCCAACGTATTCCCAAATGCACGTCCACAAACATGTGGGACGATCCAAATAATCTACCCGCGATCAACATCGGGAGTAGCCCCGCGCCAACAAAACCCGCGAACAGGGCCATAAACAGCTTGATGAGCCACTGGCGGAAGGCCGACACGGGCAAGGTCATATGCCAGGAGTGCGTCCCCGACGTTCTCTCTTCCCCCAGCGACGTGCTTCCGGCGAGAATCGCTATCATCAACGTACTGATCACACCGACAATGACCACCGCCGTTTCGAAATTCCTGGTTGATCCTCGCTGATGCAGCAACCCGAACAGGGCGAGACAAGCCCAGCTCACGGCAGCCAGCAAGCTGATCAGCCAGACCGGGCGCAGCAAATGTAGTTCCTTGCGGATCAAGTTCAGAACCGCTCCGGTGGGGCGGCAGCGCAACCCGCCGGCCAAGGCGCCCGGCATCACGTCCGGACCCGCCATCAGCAGATCATCACTGGCCATGCCTCCCGTCACCTGAAACCGCACCAGCGTTCGCCCGCCCAGCCAGACCATTACACCGGCGTAGCACAGGAAGACGAAGGTAACGGTTGAAGGAACGATGGGGTTTCCCGGCGAGAGATATCCGCGTGCGCGAAGCCAGTCGGCCAAGTTCGCCCAGGGAACAACAAAACTGATGAAAGATTGGACCCCAATGTTCAGGGCGACACCGCCCACCGTTGATTTTGTGAAAAGCGTCCAAAACGTCGCCGAAGCGGTGATGGCGAAGATCCACGCCACGGCAAACGCCAATTCCTGCCGGTCGGGACGATATGAGGTCGCCCGCAAGGCCAGGGAGAAAACCAGAACCGCCGACACGATCGCAACGATGGTAACGCTCAACTTCTCGCCCCAGATTTCCATCCGGCCGACGGGTTGAGAAAGCAGGAGGGAAAGCGTTCGGTGTTGGAATTCGTTGCCGAGCGAGAGAGTAGCCAACACAGGGATGATGAAGAACCCAATCAGATAGATAAGCGGGGTCCAAGCAAGCGGGTAAACGAGCGGCACCACGCCCGCCAGGGCCACGGCGCACCAGGGCCAGAACAGAGGGCGTGCTTCCTTGAGGATTCGGGTGGTTTTGGTGTTCATTTTCGTCTCCTTGGGGATTTCCGACGGGTTGTAGCGCAGGGCCGGCGGTCCGGCCCCGCCCCGCTTGAAGCTCGAAAGGCCCGGCCCGTCTCAGTAAGGCTACTAGAGCGCCGGGTCAGAGGCTCTTGGCAGTCTGTTCTGGTCGGTCCCACGAATCACTCCCCTCTGATCGGTGAAAAAGCTCTTCACGCCTTTTTTCCACATTACGGGCTGCGCCGTGACGGTGTATGTGTNNAAAGCTCTTCACGCCTTTTTTCCACTCCAGAGGCTGGGCTATGACGGTGTAGGTGCTTATGTTCCCGTCTGCGCCTCGAGTGCCGGCACTGTACTTAAAGACGAAATTGTTCTTCGTACCGCCCGTCAGGGAATTAGCGAGCAAGCCCGCCGCCTTCGCGGAAACCTTCGTACCATCAGGCGGCACTCCAAGCGCGGCGAGAGTTGAGCTAAAGCCTCTTCCATATTCCTTTGCATAGTAGGCTTCTGCCGTATTGATGCTGCGGAGAGACCCGACGGCGGCGAGCTGGTCTTCTTGAGAGGGCACGCCGGGCGCCTCCCGGGCGGAAAGCGCCATCAAGAGAATTAGTGCACTGAGCGCCAGGGCGGGTGTGATCTTCCAAATCGAATAGGTTGGTTTAAGGTTCACAAGCTTCATTGGGAACTCCTTCCTTATCGAATAGATTGTTTTAAATTCATGACCTTCATTGGGGACTCATTCCTACAAAGTAAGGCGAGTGTGGCTTGGACCTGTTCTTTAGGTCCGCGGCNNGGTTGCGAGCCACCCTCTCCCCCAAAGGGGCGAGGGACAGAAATTCCAATCCACGTCCACGCTACGCTTTAAGACAGCACGACCGCGGGGTCAGCACCGCCCCGGAGTCTGTACCACCTCGGCGCTTAGCGCGACACCCCTCCTGAATCAGGAGGGGAGTTTCTAAGGGCACCCCTCCTCAGATGAGGAGGGGTGGCGCGCTAAGCGCCGAGGTGGTTACGCTTTCAGCGTTGCGACGAAGATTTCCTCGAGCGTCAGCGACTCGGTTGTGAGCGCCTCCGGATGGTGCTGCCGCAGGAGATTCATCAATTCGGGGCCGGCGCCATTGACGATCAACTCCAGTTCGCGGCCGTCGCGGCGGATGCGCAATGCCGCTTTAAGGTCGAGTTCCGGCGGCGGTTGGGCAAAGCGGGCGCGGATTTTCTGATAACGCTCGCGGGCTTGATCGGCCTCGAGCGTCAGCACGGCGCGCCCGCGATCGATGAGCGTAAACTCGTCAATCAAGCCCTCGAATTCGGTGATGAGGTGGGTGGAAACCAGAATCGTGCGATGGCCCGGAATGCCTTGCTGGTACGCGCCGATCACCGCCTCGATGAACTCGCGGCGAACGATGGGGTCCAGGCCCGATGTCGGCTCGTCGAGCACTAGCAAATCCGTCTCCGGGCAAACCGCAGCGATCAACGCCACCTGCGTCCGCTGGCCCTTTGACAGGCTTCCGGTGCGCTGCGCCGGATCGAGCTGGAACCGCTCAAACAACTCCTGCTCAATCTTCCGGTTCCAGTGCGCGCGAAATGAAGCGAGGTAATCCAAGGTCTCGCGCACGCTCATCCACGGATAGAATGCCACCTGGTCCGGCACGTAAGAGAGGAGGCGTTTCACTTCCACTTCGTGCTTTGCCGGGTCGAGACCGAACACGCGCACCTGCCCATGCCGCGGACGGAGCAAATTGAGCACGCACTTCATGGTGGTCGTCTTGCCCGCGCCGTTGCGCCCGAAGAGGCCATAACAGCGGCCGGGCTGCACGGTCAGGCTCAAGTCATGGACCGCATCCGCGCGCCCGTAAGCGTAAGTGAGATTCTCGATTTGGATGGCAGGAGTAAGAGAGTTCATGGCCGGTCAATCCTCCTTAGGGCCTTCATGGGCGCGTCGTTTGTCGTCGAGCACGTCCAATCGTTCATGGATCAATTTGAGGAATTCATCGCGGGGCACCTGCAAATGGTGTGCTTGCACAATGGCCTGGTCGACCTCTTCGATCAGCAGCTTGCGCCGGACTTCCTTGCGCAATGCCGATTGATTTTCTTTCAGGTAGCAACCCCGCCCCGGCAGCGTCTCGATGACGCCCAGGCTTTCCAATTCGGAATACGCTTTGGCGACCGTGTTGCGGTTGACGCGCAGCTCCTCAGACAGCGGACGGATGGAAGGCAGCGCCTCGCCGGGCCGCAGCGCCCCCGATGCGGCGGCGGCCTTGATCTGATCCACGATCTGGAGGTAGATCGGCATGCCGGACTTGAAATTGATTTGGAGGATCATGTTCGGCCCTCTGTCATATGACAGTATGACAGTTGAATTTTCTATGTCAAGAGGAATTCCCGGGTGGCCGGGAGGGGGGGAATGGCAGCAAGCAAAGCGGCGCGGCGGAGCCGCAACCCAACATGCAGGGGCGGGGCTTGCCCAGGCTTGTCCAAATTAGTTTCTTGCAACCCCTCGAGCGGCAGCGCTCCTTCCCCCCTCCCCGCAGGGGAGGACCGTGAATAGCCGTAGGTTTTAACCTACGGATCGGAACAGCAGCGAAAACATTCCTTTCGACCCTGAAGGGGTCGGACGGTCGGCCCCTTTGGGGCCGGAACCTGATTTTGGGGGCCTGACTTCCGTAGGTTAAAACCTACGGCTACTCACGGTTTTCCCCTGCGGGGAACAGGGCTGCGGCCCGTCCGCATTCGTCCCCCCAAGCTCGGTCTTGGCTAATTTGGACAACCTTGGGGCTTGCCCTGCCCAAAGGCACACCATGGCGTGCCCCTACTGACCCTTTACCCACGGTTTTGAAGGTGTGAAAAAATCCCGGAAAGCGCAAAAACATATCACGCCAAGGCGCCAAGACGCAGAGGCGCGAAGAAAACAATTATCCTTCGCGATCATTGCGGCTTGGCGGCTTGGCGCCTTGGTGTGAAACTGTCTATTTTTTCCCAACTTCGGTGGCGGGAGCGTCCTGCTCCCGCCACACAACCAAACCCGAAGCCGGGGTCAAGGAAGGCTCATGGAGCGCCAAGATTGGGTTCTTTGGGAAGGCCGGTGCTGAACACTTCAACATCGCGCCAGACCTCGGTTTGGCCACCTTCCCAAGTCAGCGTAGCTTTCACCCGCACCGTATGGCTGCCTCGTTCGGGCGGAAAGGGAACGCGCAGGCCAAATTGGGCGTATCCTTCGGGCCCCGTTGAACGGTTGGTCATGGTCCAACCGGGCAAGCCCGTGTCCGGAAGTGCGATCTCGTAAGCGACTTTCGCCGGACCAATCGCGTCAGCATCATATTGCAGTTTGGCGGTAAGGGTGGGAGAGGGTATTCCCCCCGCCTTGGCCAGAACCTCGCAGCCCAGAAGGGTAAGGGTCATGTTGCTAATTTCCCAGGGCTCGAACACCGCATTGGCAATCAACTTGGTTGCTTCCTGCACGCTTCGATCGGGCGCCGGGATTGTCCGCTTGGATTCGAAGGGCTGATCCACAAGCGCGGTGAGCACATGAGCCGTCATGGCGCGGAAATCCGGCGGGTTCTGGGCAATTCCCTGGGGATTCGCCACCAGGTTATTCAGCTCGGTTTCCACCTTCTCGGTTTCGCGGATGACCCTGGGTGGCTTGCTGTGTTCTCTTCCATCGAGAAGGATCGCATACTTCAGCTTCTCCTCAATCTTCACCTTGCGTAACCGCTCGCGGTAATCGAGAACCCTTTGCAGCATCAGGGCGTCGGCGAAGGTCCCCGCGCCTTCCAGCACGATCGTCGTCTTCTCACTTTCCCGGATCGGTTCGGTCAGGCGAATTGCCGTGATCCGCGCATTGCTGTCCCAGCTCCAGCCCCTGCACGCTCCACATTCCTTCGCCTGATTCTCCTCGAGCGCTTGACCATTTACCTTTACCCCGGTGGGCTTCAGCAGGCCATGCACGCGCACTTCATAGCGGCGGCTCGCCACCTGGCCGGTGAAGTGTCCCTGACTGGGACCAATCTCGATCGTGTGGGCACCCCCTGCCTCGGGAGTGTAAGTGAGGGGTTTCCAGTCGTAAGCGCCGCCGCGATATTCCAGCGACGTGCCATCGTCTTCATAAAGTTGGAAAGAAGCCGACTTGCCGGCATACACATCCAAGGTGAGCGGATCGATCGGTTTCTGGTCACTATAATTCATGTCGGGCGCCAGGGGCAGTATCGAGCCGGCGCGGACGAACAGCGGCATGGCGTCGTAGGGC
>PLWR01000680.1 GCA_003165615.1 Acidobacteriota bacterium
ATTTAGGGGCTTTAGCCCCTGAAGAGACGCGCCTTCAGGGCCTAAAGGCCCATTCAACCCTTCGCCCATGGGGGGCGGGGCTAAAACCCCGCCCTTCTGAGAGCCACAAATAATATCGCTTATTAATGCAACTAAGCACTAGCCGGGACCACTAGCCCGGCTCATCGGACCATCGGGTCCATCGGGTCATTTTCGATTTTAGATTCTGGATTTGCGATTTGCGCTCCGGCGCTTCGGACATCGGACTCCGAATCTCCCCACTCGTCACTGCCCATTCCTGGCCGTATGTCCAGCTCATTTGTCCAGAGAATTTGTCTGGAGGATTTATCCAGATTATCGATCCAGACGGCTTGCATGACATTTTATCTTGAGTCATAGTTCATACAATATAACCTAAGATTAGACCTGACAAATACTATAATAGTGGTAACCTGCCCTGAGGCCAGGGCCGCTGACGGACTGGCAAGGCCGCGGGCCTACAACCGGTCGGCACACACCATACTAAAGTCAGTGGCGAGTGCCTGGTGGTTAGTGGCGGGGACCCCGGTGCCGGGGCAAGCGCTGGGTAGCGAGTGGCTAGCCACGCACAACTTCCCGCTGTCCAAAAAGAAGGGGAAAAAACGGGGAACGAAGCCGGAATGTCATTGAAAACAAACGAAGAGGGAAATTCCAATTGATGGCTTGCCAAGATATTACAGAAAACACAGGAGTTATAGTCGCTTGCCAAGATGTTGATGAAAACAAAGGGAGTTACTACGAATGATAGAGGGCGAAATGGAACGCCGGGAGGCCAGACCACTCATAGCGGACCCACCTTTTTCGACTGGGCCGCTTCGCTGCCGGGCCTCGCGGCTTATTTCTTGCTGTCCACTTGGAAGGAATTACGTCTTATGCTTGGCGCGCAGAAGAAGGCGATGAATGTCCGGCCAAAACTCTTTCAATTCGTAACCGGCGGCATCCAACAAAACTTGGGTGCCCAAAACGTCGGTGCTGCTGGCAATCGTATGCGGGCCGGGATGGTACATATTGGAAAGGCCTGCGGCCAAGCCATTGCCGAGGTATTCGGAGAAGTTGAACTCAATTTTTCCCGACCTGTCCGAGCGCGTTATGACAACCCGCATGGCGGCGTACCCGAAACGGTAGAAGAAATTTCCTTTTCCCCTCTGGTAGTAGCGCGGGTCTTGATGGAGCAGAGTAGGGAATATGGCGCCCGTCCCGAAGTTTCCGATGATGGNNGATGATGGCGTCGGCATAGTCCGTCCCGAAACGTTTGGAGTAGCCAATCAGCCCCTGGTGATACGTGGGGTTGGCATCATCGGCTTGATCAAGGCCAGCCTGGATGCCGATGAACACGACTTCCACCGGGTCGAAGCAGCCCTCCGCCACCGTCTTGAATTTTTGCCGGGTCGTAAGTGGAGGCATCGAGGAAGCATTTTCCACGGTCAGAAGGTTGGGCAGGGCAAAGAAAATTCGGTCATCTTTGGGAGGTTGGGAGGCTGTAGCGGGTTTGCCTGTCGCAGGATCGATCGCAGGTTTGGTTGGAGTCTGGGTTTGAGGTGTAGCTGGAGTTGGCGTCTGTTCCGCCTGCTGTGCTCGAAGGGGATGAGATAGCCCCATGGTGCAGGCAAAAAGGATGGCCAGAATGCGGCCGTGCGTCAAGAGATTCCGGAATTTCATCAGCTAAATCTTCTCCACCTTATCATGTCGGCAATGTAAGGCTTGCCCTCTAGCGCGCATGTGCGGATAAACAACACCATTAACTATGACGCCCAGAGTCTCCCAAGAGTTACTTCAGCGTTATCTTGATGAAAACAAATTACATCNNTAGACGTGGTCCGCTCCGGCGATGATCACCAATTCCTTGGTTTCGGAGCCGGCAGCCTGAAAGAAGTCGCGGGCATGGGAAGCGGGAATCGCTTCATCCTTTTCCGGGTGGATTATCAATGTGGGGCCTGGGTAGCACGCCAGATGGCGGACGGGCTCCACCTTCAGCACGTCCTCGACGAGGCGCGGATGGAGTTCTCGGGCGTCATATTCAAATGCGCCGGCTTTGCCCGGAATCTTCTTGGCCGCTTTCTTGACGAGTTCGCGCAGCCGAGCCGTATGCGCGACGGCGCTCCAAAGCACTACCGCCTTGGCATGAATGCTGGGCGCCAGGGTGGCAGCCACGGCTCCTCCCAGGGAAAGCCCCAGCAAGCCCACGCGCTCCGGATCAATCCCCGATTGCCGGCGCAAGAAGGCCACGGCAGCGCGCCCGTCGGCGATCTCCCCGCGCAAAGTCATCTCGCGAAATTCGCCGTCCGACTCGCCCGATCCGTAGAAATCGAACCGCAAGGAAGCGATTCCGGCATGGGCCAGGGCCCGCGAGCACTTTACGAACATCCAGTGCGACTCCATGCGATTGCCCGTAAATCCGTGAAACAGCACGACACTGGGCATCGGCCGCTTCCGCCGGGCGGCGGGCAAATGCAACACTCCCCGCAGAGTTTTGCCCGTGTGGGTGGGGAACTCCACAAATCGTTCAATTGCCGGTTTCTTCACAGGAGCATGACCTCTCGGCGCCCTCGACTTTGCCCGATGGGGTCAAGGGGGCGTGATTCGATAGCGATTCTAATCATAGTGACCTCGTACTGGGCGGCGTCAATTTTCCGGCGAAATGCGGATGATGGCCTTTACCACGCCGTCGCTTCGCGCACTGACCAGGTCGAAGGCGTGAGTGGTTTCTTCCATCGGGA
The DNA here is from genome assembly GCA_003165615.1 of Acidobacteriota bacterium. Next base: position 2,736 of record PLWR01000680.1, read on the forward strand.
AATGGTGCGTGACCAGTGGGTTTACGTCGACGCGCCCGCTGGCAATCAGTTCGATGGCGCGCTCCACGCATTCGTTTTGGCGGCGCACGTTGATGATGCGCAACTCGTTCCGGCGCAGCAGGCTGATGTTAAAGCTCACCCGCTCGATTTCGGGAATGCCGACGATCAGCAGTGTGCCGCCGGGTTTCAGGAGTTCAACGCTATGGTCAATCGCGTCCTGCTCACCGGCGCATTCAAACACCACATCCATTCCCAGGGGCTCAAGGTGCCGAATCGCCTCGATAAGGTCCGATTGCCGCGCATTGCCGGTCCAGTCAGCCCCGCAGGCACGGGCCACTGCCAGTCGTTCGTCAACCAGATCAGTGACGTAAACGGCGGCGTCCGGGGTTTGGGCGCGAATGGCCAGGAGGATGCACAAACCGATGGGGCCCGACCCCACGATTCCCACGCGAGCGCCGGGCGC
>PLWR01000620.1 GCA_003165615.1 Acidobacteriota bacterium
GACATCCAAACTACTCTGCGCTATGTGCAGATCACGCCGCAAGACGTCTACCGGCAGTATACGCGCGCCGTGGCGCAGCAAGTTCATCCCCTTCCGAGGCTCTCTTCATGAAGTGCGCCCGACGCCCTCCGCTCCAACATCCGCTGGCTGCTGTCTTCGACCACTCGGTCGATTCCCTCGACGCGGCGCTCAACCCTGACACCCTTCGCCACTACCGCGGAACCGTGCGCAACTTCCTGAGCTATCTCGGCGCTGCTCACCCTGCGGTGGACTCCCTCGATCAACTGCGCCGTGAGCCCCATCTCCTCGGCTGGATGTCCCGTCTGCACTCTCAGTCGCCGCCGCTTGTCACGGCCTCCTATATCAACCGGCTCGTCGCACTGCGCGCCGTCTTCACCGAACTGGCATGGACGCACCAGCTTCCTCAACTCGCACACCTGATCCGTCGCGAGGATATCCCCCACCAACCGCAAAGACTCCCCCGCCCGCTCACCACCCAGCACGATCAGCTCCTGCAGCAGGAGTTCGTCGACCGCAACGATCTGGGTGGGAATATCTTTCTCCTGCTCCGCCACACCGGCATGCGCATCGGGGAATGTGCCGACTTGCCCTTCGCTTGCCTGCGATCGACCGGTCCCGATCAATGGGCGATTCACGTGCCTCTCGGCAAACTCAAAACCGAACGTATGGTGCCGGTGGATTCGTTTGTGGTGGCACTCATCCAACGCTTACGATTCTTTCGCTTCCTCGATCCGCTGCCCCCTGATGGCCGACTCCTGGCCCGTCCGAGTTCCAAGGAAGCCCTCGTTCGTCGACTGCGCGATTACCTGCACCAGGTCTGCCATTCCTTGAGCCTCTCCACCCGCATCGTCCCACATCAGTTTCGCCACACCTATGCGACGGAGATGCTTCGTGCCGGGATCAGTTTTCCCACTCTGATGAAATTACTCGGCCACACTTCTCCCGAGATGACCATGCTCTATGTCGAGGTGGCGTTAGTTGATCTGCAGCGGGAATTCCAACTGGCTCGTGCCAAACCTCGGCACCTCCTTCCGCCGCCGAAAACCTCCATCGCTCTGTTTCGAACTGGGCTCGATGGGGTCATCGATTCCTTGCAGGCCGCTCAACATGCACTGGAGATGTTCCGGCGGGGCCTGCCGATTGGTGCTGCACGCAACTGCCTCGACCGGCTCTCCAATCGCCTCACCAAAATCGCCACCGAAGCGCGCAAGCTCCGCACACCCTGAGAATGGGCAGAGATTGGCCGGTTAAACGGGCGTACTCGGAAGTTGCGCCTGTCAGCGTTCGCGTCCTTGTATGACCTCGATAGGAGGGAGATAAGTGGCGAGAACAACCCTTCCCACCAGCAATCAAGCAAACTACGGGGATCGGGGAAGCGATCGTTGACTGTGCGAGTCCCTTCGAGGCTGAAGGGCCCGGTCATAAGCGATTGGCCGTTGCTCCGGGCTGGGCAGCGGCTGTGATTCCGACTCTGTGTAGGGACCCTGAAGCCTATCTCACGAGTGCTTGGAACGACCCATTTGCGCACTTCAGGGGTTGAAACCCCTGAGTTTCTTGAGCTTTTCGGCACGGTTGCCCTTCGCGGCTCTGGGCAAAAAAATCGTGCCCTCCCGGGAGTCATTTATGAGATGGCTTCAAGTGTCTGTCGCTCAGCGGACTGGGTTGCCATCGGCGTCGATCTTGTGGACTTCGCCGATGTTCAGTTCGCGGATACCCGGTTCGACCTTGCTCATGTCGCCCACTATCACCCAGATGAGATGGCTGGGCAGGATGTATTTGTTGGCGATTTCGTTTGCGTTGTCGGGTGTAACCGCCAAGACTCTCTCCGTGTAGGTATTGTAATAGTCTTCCGGCAAGTTGTACTGCAAGATGGTGCCGTAGGCGCCGGAGAGCTGCTGGACAGTCTCAAACGTTCCCGGGAGGGCGAGCGTGGCGTTGGACTGCTCGTCCTTGACCTCCGCCTCCAAAATTGGCTTGCCGCCGACGATGTTCTTGTACTCCGCCACCAGTTCGGCCAAGGACTCTTTGGTCTTGTCGGTCTGCACGGGCGAAATGCTGTAGTAGGGACGTTCGCCGCGGGCTGGCAGCAGGCGGGAGCGCACGCCGTAGGACCAGTGCTTGTCCTCGCGCAGATTCATATTGATGCGGGAACTGAAATTTCCTCCGAAGATGTCATTTACCATTTCCAGCGACACTTGGTCGGGATCGTTGTACGGCGGCGCCAGTTGCGCGGCGACAATCAAACTCTGCCCGAAGCCGGGGCGATCAATGAGATAGACCACATCCTTTTCCGGCTCGGCAACCTGCGGGATTGTCCGCTTGGCCACATCGCCCGGCTTCCATGAACCGAAGAGCTTTTCCAGCTTGGGTGTGATCTCGGCCAAGGTCGTATCGCCAACGATGAGCAAGGTGGCGTTATTCGGCTTATACCAGGTGTCGTGGAATTTGGCGAGGTCCTCGCGGGTCATCTTGCTCACGCTGGATTCAGTGCCCGTGCCGACGAAAGCCCCGGCGTAGGGATGTCCTTTGCCGTAAAGCAGAATGGGCACGACGCGCAGGGCCATGGAGTTGGGCGTAACCTTCTCGCGCTGAATTGCAGCAAGGCGGTCCTTCTGCAAGCGAGCGAACTCCTTCTGTGGGAAAGCCGGATGGAGAATGAGGTCGGCATAAATTTCGAGGCCCTTGTCCATATTGATCTTGAGGGCGTTGAGATCGACGGAAGCGTAATCCTGATTGGCGCCGGCCGAGAACTCGGCGCTGAGCGATTCCAGTTCCTCGCCGATCTTGAGCGAATCGCGGGTGGGGGTGCCCTCTTCGAGCATGCGCTGAGCGAAGCTGCAAGTGCCCAGAGCATCCGGGGGGTCGGCGGCGTAACCGCTTTCCACCAGCAGCGAAAGGTTCACCACCGGCGCGGTGTGGCGCTCCGCGAGGACGATTTTCAAACCGTTGGAGAGCTTAGCCTTCTGCATGGGAGGAAGATTGAGCGACATGGCAGAGCCGGGCGCCGGCTCCTTCCAGCGATCTATTGGGGTAGTTGCTTTCAGGTTGTTGGGATACGGGTGCACTTCCAAAATGTAATCGCCGTCGGTTAGCCAGTCGTTAGCGGCCTTCTTCACCGTGGCGGGTGTGGCTGCCTGGATCCGCTGAAGATGGTCCTTGTAACAATCCGGATTCCCCGTGAACGTCTGGCAGCGGGCGAGGATGTCACTCTTGCCACCGAAACCGCCGATGCGCTCCATGATTCGTGTGTATTCGCCGAAGATTTGCGTTTTGGCGAGTTGCAACTCGGCTTCGGTCGGTCCGTTCTTCAGGAAATCCTGCAACTCCTCATCCGCGGCCGTTTCCACTTTTTTCAGGTCCCCGCCCGGCTTCGCGGTAAGCGTGAAAAAAACTGCCCGGCGATCTCGTTGCTCGGATTGAATGCTGTGGCGCTGGTGGCCGTCTGATCTTTGTAAACAAGGCGCTTATAGAGCCGCGACGTCTTACCCTCGCCGAGAACTTGGGCAACTAGATCCAGCGCTGCCTCCTCAGGTGAGAATGCCTGGGGCACGTTCCATACGCGATAGAGACGGGCCTGGGGAACGCGATCCTGTACCCAGTCACGGTGGGTTCCCGTCCGTTTGGCGACCCATACTTCCGGCTTGGCGATGGGTGGACCGGGCGGGATCCCGCCGTAGTACTTCTCGACTTTTTGACGGGCTACATCGGGAGTAATGTCGCCGGCGATGACGAGCGTGACGTTGTTCGGGCCGTAATAGGTTTTAAACCATTCCTGGACGTCACTCATCGAAGCCGCATCCAGGTCCTTCATTGAACCGATGGTCGTCCATGAATAAGGATGGCCTGCCGGATAAGTGTTCTCCGTCAGGAGCTGCCGGGTCACGCCGTAAGGTTGGTTTTCTCCCTGACGTTTTTCGTTCTGCACCACGCCGCGCTGGAGGTCGAGCTTCTTCTGGTCCAATACGCCGAGCAAATGATCCATGCGGTCGCTTTCCGCGAACAGCACGTAGTCGAGCATCGAAGTAGGTACATTTTCAAAATAATTCGTGCGGTCGCTGTTCGTCGTGCCGTTCAGGTTCGTGGCTCCGATGCGTTCCATCGCGTTGATGTAGGTGTAATTGAAGTTGTCACTGCCGCTGAACATCAGGTGCTCAAACAGGTGCGCAAAGCCGGTTTTTCCCGGCTTCTCGTTCTTCGACCCCACGTGGTACCACGTGTTTACAGCCACGATCGGAGCCTTGTGGTCCTCGTGAACGAGGACGGTCAGGCCATTGTCGAGCACAAACTTGGTGTAAGGGATATCCGGGATGGGGATTTTCGTGCTACTCGAAGCGACCACCGGCACCTTCGCTTTCGGAGCAGAGTTGGACTGAGCGTATGCTGGAACGAAACGGAAGATCGCTACCATGGAGACGACGAGGAAACTCGCGCGACCACTCAAAGTCCTATTTCTCAAGGTTTTCCTCCAAGTGCAGTATCTAAAAACCAGCGCGGCGTCGATCTAAACGCAGCGTCATAAGTAA
>PLWR01000262.1 GCA_003165615.1 Acidobacteriota bacterium
CGCGCGCCAACTCGACGCAGCGGGGCCGCATGAACTCGATGTAAGCCTGCGTGGATTCATGCCGGTCGTCAAAGGACCGCTTCTCTTTCGTCTCGCCCCAGAAAACCTCGTAATTCCGATTGGAATTGAAAGGCGGGTCGATGTAAATCAGGTCCACGCAGGAGTCAGGCAGTTTCTTCAACTGCTCAAGGTTATCGCCGCAATAGATGACGCGCGTATCGACCAGCGCCGACGGTTTTCCGGTGGTTTTGGCTACAGTCTCGTTCACCATAATTGTGAGTTAGGGTACACCATTCTGCGGCAGGATAACAGCAAGTAGCGCGTACCTGCTTCTCATGATTCCGCGGCTTTTAAGCCTTGCACCTGCTGGTAAGGGCGTGTAAATTATCGCCCCGTCGGGTCGGCGCCAGCCGTTTCGGTACGACCGATTTCTACCCACACGAACATGCGCATGAAAAGCGGAAAAGCCGCGGACCTTCTATGAACCGCAGGTCCGCGCTACTTGCTTGCTCAGGACAAAATATCCTGCAGGCGGTCTGGACAAATAATCTGGACAAATCCTCCAGACAAATCCTCTGGACAAATTAGCTGGACATAGGGCCGGCGCTGGCCGTGTCTGATTAACGCGACATGATTAGCGCGAAGCCTTCCAAGGCCTTCGCAAACTGTGCTAGTATTGTTCGTGCTTGTGGGTCAGATGGGCCGTTAGCTCAATTGGTAGAGCAACTGACTCTTAATCAGTAGGTTGGGGGTTCGATTCCCTCACGGCTCACCATTAATTCCAAGTCGGTCACCCGTGTGCTACGGCGGCTATCCTTGCTTTATCCACTATATAATGAAATGCGCCGTGGGGGCGCAATCAACAACCTAATGGGAGGCGCATGATGAAACTTCTGAATCTTGAGTTTACCCGCATCGCTCATGACACCTTCAAGATCAAAGGATCGCGCACTATCTACACCGACCCTTTCAAAGTGACGGGCCGTGATGAAGCCGACATCGTTCTGCTCAGCCACGAGCACTTTGACCACCTCAGCCTGCCGGATCTCGACAAGGTGATTTTCCCTGGCACCACGATCGTGGCCAGCCCGCTTTGCCGCGATGGGCTTAAAGGCGTGAAGGTGAAGGAAACCCGCTTCCTCGATCCTGGTGGAAAGATCACCATCGGCAAGGTTCAGATCGAAGCCTTTCCCGCCTACAACATCAACAAGTTTCGCGAGCCGGGCCACGCGTTTCATCCTCTGGGGGAAAAGCGTCTGGGTTTTGTGATCACCATGGATGGCACGCGCGTGTATTTCGCCGGCGACACGGACTTCATCCCGGAGATGCACGACATCGCCGTTGACATCGCCCTGTTGCCGGTTTCCGGAACCTATGTGATGACGCCGGAAGAAGCCGCGGAGGCAGCGCTGGCCATCCATCCCCAGATCGCCGTGCCCATGCACTACGGGGCGATCGTGGGGAGCGACGCCGACGCCGCAAAATTCAAAAGCTTGGTGAAACACTGCCAAGTGGAAATTATCTAACCATCGGGCGAGCAAAAGCTGTCCGTGGTCAGTTGTCCGTTGTCCTTTGCAGTTCAATGCCGAGCGCGAAAGTTTGAGGCCACTGACAACGGACTACGGACAACGGTGGTGTCTCAGTTTGAAATAAGCTTGGCACCCTGTTCCTTCATCAGTCGAGCCAGGGCGATCATTTTTCTGAACTCGGTCGCATAGGTTTCTGGGACCGAGACTTCTCTGCAGAAGCCTTTCGGGTCGATGCCTGCAAGCTCATCGGCATTTTTCAACACCTGAAAGTGGAACATCGCAATCTTCTGGTTCTTTCCCGCTGCACCATTGACGGCGGCTTTGATTTGTTCGATCACGATTCGCTCCTTTGGGCGCCCTTGCTGGTCGCCAAGCCAGAGGAGGGTCAAGGGCATCAAAATCTAAACTGAGACACTACCCGGACAACTGACAATCTTTCAATGATCAAATGACCCGGTCGGAAAATCACCAATCACAAATCGCTCAATGCCCCGGGGCCCACGCCAAGCCGTCGGCGGCGCGCCCGGCGGCGATCAGTTGATCCACATTCCACGTTTGCAGATTGATCGCCGCCACCTTCCTGCTCGCATCGCACGAGACATACGCCACCTGATTGTCAGGCCGCACCAGAATTTCCTGCGGCGCCTTGGGTACGATCACTGAGCGCACCACGCTCATGGAACTGAGGTCCACCACGGCCACCTTGCCGAGTTCCGGCAGGGTGACGAGCAGCCATTTGCCGTCCAGCGTCGGGGCTGTGCCGTAGGCATGGCCTTCGAGCGGAATCCATTTCGTAACCTCGTTGGTCGAAGTGTCGATGACGGCGAGCTGCGGCTGGGTTTGGTCAGCGGTAAACACCCAGCGGTCGTCAATGGAAAGCGCAATGCGCTGGGCGTGCCGCGAAACGTGAATCACCTCGATATACCGGCGCGCCTCGAGATCGAGCACGCTGATGGTGCCCACACCCACGTTTGACGTGTAGCCGCGCTTGCCGTCGCGGGTAATGGCCAGCATGTGGGATTCCGGTTGCCCGGTGGGCACCGAACCCAGAATGCGCAGGCTTTCAGGATCAATGATGGTAACGGAGTCGCCGAGCTCGGTGGTGATGTAGAGCAGGCCGTTCTGAGGTCCAATCACCGCGCAATGCGGGCGCATCGCTTTCCCCAGGTCGATAGTATTGACCAGCCGGCGGGAGGCAATGTCAATCACCGCCACGGTGCGGCCGTCGGTGCCGGGCATGCCCACGCCGGAATTGCCATAGATGGGAACATAGGCGAGCCGACCGTCGGGAGACGCCACCACTTCGTGGCCGGTAATGCCGCCTTCCTCCACCGTGGCGATTTGCCTGCCCTCCACCGGGTCGATGATCCCCAGCGTGTGTTCACCTTTATTCGCCACCAGCAGCAGGCCGCGTGACGGCGCGAGATCATTCTGCGCGGCCGCGCAAAGGCCCACGATCAGGCATGCCCCGGCGGCATACAGCAAACGGAAAATCCAGCTCTCCATGGTAAGAACCTCCGGAATTGTTGTTGTGTTGCGCCCCTTCAACCTTCAGCGGGATGGCATTCTATTCCATGGGCGGTTTGACTTCAATGGCTCGAATTGGCAGCTTCCCGCAGCGCCGTACACGCGGGACATGGGCAAAGTGAGCGGAGGTAGGGGAAGGCGTAAATGCCGCTGGAGTGGCCATCACTCCAGTAGATTTGCAGGGCATAGCGGCCCACCAACTCAGCACGCTCGGGATGCAACGGCTTCTGGCCCAGAATCGGCAGGCCTCCCACCGCCTGCTCCGCCACCGGAGCTTCTTCATCGCAGGTCGCGCACGGACACTTGCCGCGCAGGTAGCGATAGGGATACGCGCTCTGGTGGCCATCGGACCAGTGAATCGCCAGCGTGTTGTTGCCGGCAGCGAGTTTGATCTTCGTGGGTGTTGGAGGCATCGCAATGAAGAAGCTGTCCGTCGTCAGTTGTCCGTGGTCCGTGGTCAGAAAGAGAGTCTTCAGTAGCCAGTTTTCAGTCTAAGCCCGGAACCGTACCTTTCCAGTTCCGAAGACCGACAGCGCACGACGGGCAACGGACAACGGACCACGGGCTACGGACTATTCGATGGTAATATCCTCCGGCGTTTTCAGACTCCCCATCGTGACTTGATCCCTCAGGGCTGCGGCGATTTCTTCAAAGGCTTTGCCGTAGATGGTGGAATCGTCCAGCGCCACGGGCTTGCCGGAATCGCTCTGCTCGCGAATCGACAAGTCGAGGGGAATCTCGCCCAGGAACGTGTAGTTGAGTTTTTTCGCGGCTTCGCGCGCGCCGCCGTGGCCGAAGATCTCTTCCCGGTGGCCGCACTGCCGGCATAGGTGGTAGCTCATATTCTCGATGATGCCGAGAATCGGCACATTCAATTTCTGAAACATGGCGATGGCTTTGGACGCCACGGTGAGCGCCAAATCCTGCGGCGTGGAGACAATCACCGCGCCGGTGAGCGGAATGGTCTGGCATAGGCTCAATTGGATATCTCCCGTGCCCGGCGGCATATCCATGATGAGATAGTCGAGCTCCCCCCAGCGCACGTCGCCAAGAAATTGCTGAATGGTTTTGTGCAGCATGGGGCCGCGCCAGATCACGGCTTCGTCCTTGGGCAGGAAATACGCCATGGACATGATCTTGATGCCGTACTCGACGGGTGGCTCGATTTTGCCCTCCACCACGCGCGGCGCATCGCTTCCGCCCATCAGGACGGGCACGCTGGGTCCGTAAACGTCGGTATCCATCAGGCCCACTTTGGCGCCCGAGCGTTCGAGCGCCACCGCCAGGTTGGCCGCCACCGTGGATTTCCCCACGCCGCCTTTGCCGCTGGCCACCGCAATGGTGTACTTCACCTGGGGAATCAGGCCGCGCCCGGGGGCAGGCGCGGGAGCAGGAGCGAGCAAATGGATTTCCACGTGGGCAACGCCCAGCGCCTCCACCGCCGCATGCGCCTGCGCCATCAAGTGGTCACGCGCCGGGCCCGCGGGCGTGGCCAGTTGCAGGGCGAACGTCACGCGGTTATCACCCACTTCCAATTCCTTGACATAGCCCATCGTCACGATGTCGCGCCCGACGTTGGGGTCCTTTACCGCTCGAAGGGCGTTCACCACATCTTGCGGGCTGATTCGGCTGCTCATGCATCTTCTCCGTGGAAATTCTCGAAATGCGCAGAACTTTCATTCTGGAGTGCAGTCGTGGGTTTGTCAAACGGCGGTTGCGCCCCGGCCCTCGCTCCGATTCTCACGGCGCCGGCGCATTTTCAATACACCACGACGACATCCTTGCCGTATCGTGCGTCGAGGACGGGCCTCAGGACGACAGTATTGGACATCCGTTCTCTTCGCCGAGTTTCTGCGCATCATGGGCAGCCCCAAGGCTGTCAATGCTCAGGATGACAGCGCTTACGACTTCTCCCGCACCTTCTTTCGCTCCACCGAATCCGCAGACCATTATTCTACACCCGCCACCAGCCGCTCTCGGAGAGCCAGCGCTGGGGGCGCCAATAAGGATTCGCCGGCCATCTTTGGCAGACGCGCCGTTAGATGCCGCTCGCTGCTGCCCAACTTTGACATTTTGTCCGACATCCCCGGTCGCGAGCCCCAAAATTCAATTTGGTTCACTTCTTGCTGCGAACCTGAGCTTCGTGAGGTGCCCAGGGTGAATTTGTTCAATCC
>PLWR01000240.1 GCA_003165615.1 Acidobacteriota bacterium
TGCAGGCGCTCTACGAATCGAGCGAGGAAGCCCCCGGCGTGCCCGGCTTGGGCATCCTGCCAGGTTCCGTGGCGCGTTTTCAGGGCGTTTTTAAGGTCCCCCACGTGGGTTGGAGCCAGCTTGATATCCGCCCCGATACGGAGCTATTCCGGGGAGTCGCCAACGGCAGCTTTGTTTACTTCTGCCATTCTTATTACGGGCCGGTTACGCCCGAAGCTTGCGCTGTCACCGAATATGGCCAAACCTTCGCCTCGGGTATCGAAATCGGCAAAGTCTGGGCGGTGCAGTTCCATCCCGAAAAATCCGGCGAAGTGGGGTTGAAAGTTTTGAGTAATTTTTTGAAATTATAGGACGTTCTTGGTCCTTAGTCCCTTGTCATTCGCAGCGTTAACAAGCGTTGCGCAGCGAGGGGCCAAGGACGAGGGACAAAGGACGAAGGACAAACTTGTTTGCCAAACGCATTATTCCGTGTCTTGACTGTAAAGACGGCCGTGTGGTGAAAGGCATCCACTTCGTAAACCTGCGAGATGCCGGCGATCCGGGCGATATGGCGGAAATGTACAACCGCGAAGGCGCCGACGAGCTGGTGATGCTCGATATTTCCGCCACTCGCGAAGGTCGTACCACGCTGATGGAAACCGTCCGGCGGGTGGCGCGCCGCCTGTTTATNNAATTACGGGCGACAGGCCATCGTGGTGGCCATTGATGCGCGCAGGATTCGAAATTCATCGCCTGCCCCACAAGGTGGCGGACCGCCTCGCTGGGAAGTTGTGACCCACGCTGGCACCAAACCCACGGGCCTCGATGCGCTGGAATGGGCGAGGCGCGTGGAGGAGCTGGGTGCGGGCGAAATCCTGCTGACTTCCATGGACGCGGACGGCACGCAAACCGGATTCGATTGCGAATTGACCGCCACGATTGCGCGCGCCTTGCACATCCCGGTAATTGCCTCGGGCGGGGCCGGGAGCCCGGCGCATATTGCGGAAGTTTTCCAGAGGGGCTGCGCTGACGCCGCCTTGGCGGCATCAATCTTTCATTACGAGACGCACACCATCGCAAGTTTGAAACAGTATCTGCGTGAGCAGGGTGTGCCTGTTAGGATTTGAGGGCAGAAGCTGGGGAAATTCTGAATTATGAATTCTGAATTATGAATTGTGGAGAGTCCCAAGCCGTTGGACAGCCTCGCTAGGCACGGTGGCCGCTCATTCAGAATTCAGAATTCAGAATTCAGAATTTATCCATTCCTGCACCCAGCACCGGTTTTCGCCATGATCATTCCCTGCATCGACTTGATGGATCGCAAGGTTGTTCAGCTTGTTCAAGGCAAAGAGAAATTCCTCGAGCTGCCGGAGCCGCTTGCCGTCCTGGAAAAGTTTTCGGCCTATCCGGAAATTCAAGTCATCGATTTGGATGCGGCGATGGGCAACGCGGAGAACAATGCGGAGATTGTGCGCGAGCTTTGCCGCCGCAAGCCCTGCCGCGTGGGTGGAGGCATTCGTAACATCGCGCGCGCGCAGGCGGTGGTAGGTGATGGGGCGTTGAAAGCCATTGTGGGCAGCAGCGCCTTCACCGCGCAGGGCATCAATCACGTATTCCTGTGCGAACTGGCCGCTGCCGTGCCGCGCGAGAAAATCCTGATAGCCGTGGATTCATTCGGCGGCCACGTGGCTGTTCATGGTTGGAAGAAGACCCTGCCCCTCACCACCGTGGAGGCGCTGCCCCAGCTCGAACCTTACTGTTCAGGGTTTCTCTGCACCTACATCGATGGGGAAGGAAGGTTGCAAGGAACGGACATCGATTGGTTTCGCAGTTTGCGCGCCGTTACCCAACTCCCTATTACCGCCGCGGGTGGGATCACCACGGATGAAGAAATTGCCGCGCTTAATGGACTGGGCATGCACGCCGCGCTGGGAATGTCCATTTACCGAAAAGTTTTTCCGGAGTTCTTCACCGGCCGGCAGCCCGGCGCCCGCTGAAACAGATCAATCCACATAGATGCGCGGCACGCGCTTGCCGATTGAGCAGAGGATTTCGTAGGGAACGGTATCCAAGAGTTGGGCAATCTCCACGGCGGTAATGGAGCAATGGTCCGCCTCACCCATCAGGATAACCTCATCGCCAATGTTGGTCCCGGGGATGTCGGTAACATCAAGAAGGGTAAGATCCATGCTGATACTACCCACGATGCGGGCGCGCCGCCCGCGCACAATGGCGTATCCGCGGTTGGAGAGCGCGTGGCTAAGGCCGTCGGCGTAACCGACGGGCACGGTGGCGATGCGCGAAGGCCGGCGCGCATAGAACGCCGCGCTATAACCCAGGGGGGTGCCGCTGGGAACGTCTTTCATATAAACAATGCGCGACTTAAAAGTGAGGACTGGCTCGAACTCCGGCACTTGGGGGAGTCCCTGACCCGGCGGCACGACGAGCGGAACGCAGTAACCGTAAAGCAGCGCTCCGATCCGCACCAGATTTTCGGGAAACTTCCGTGCCGTCAGCAGTGCGGCGCTGTTGGAAACGTGAATCCATTCCGGCTCAAGCTGCAAGCCGCGCACTTGCGCGAGGGCCGCCGCAAAACGCTCTCCCTGCTCATCGGTTTGGGAGGCCACCAAATCCTCCGCCGAGGCAAGGTGGGTAAAGAGTCCTTTCATCTGCAGGCCTTCGAGTTCGCGATAGTGTTCCACGAAGGCTGCCACGCGGTCCAGCGGCAGGCCCAACCGCCCCAGTCCGGAATCAACCTTCAGGTGAAATTCGATGGGCCGGCCATAACGGCGAGCGCATTCCGCATAAGTATCGAGCCGCATGGTGGAGGAAATCGAGGGCGTCAAGCGATACTCGATCAGGTGGGCGGGGTCGCTCATGTAAAGCCCGCCGAGCAAAAGGATGGGCTGCTGGACCCCCGCCGAGCGCAGTTCCAGTGCCTCCTCGACGGTCGCCACACCAAACCAATCAACGCCGCACTTGGCAAGACACTGGGAGACCGCCACGGCCCCATGGCCATAGGCGTCAGCCTTGATCACGGCCATGACCTTGCGCGCCCCGGCCAACTCCTGCACGCGTTGGAAATTGCGGCGCAATTTGGAGAGAGATATTTCCGCCCATGTCGGGCGCAGAAGTTTGTCAGTGGGAAGATTCATTCGTACGACCCGCCGCCATCGTGCACCTTGTTTTCAAACTTCGCATAGGGTTTGAGGAAGACCACCTGCACATCTCCGGTGGGCCCATTCCGCTGCTTACCGATAATCAACCGGGTTTCAGACCCGCCCTGAACGAATTCCTCTTCGCCGTCTTGCCCTTCCTCGGCCGCCTTCTTTTCCCGAAATATAAAGATGACCACGTCAGCATCCTGCTCGATAGACCCCGACTCACGCAAGTCAGAAAGCTGCGGGCGTTGGCCCAGGCCGGTCCGCTGCTCGGGGGCGCGGCTCAACTGCGAGAGCGCCAGGACGGGAACCTTCAATTCCTTGGCGATACTCTTGAGGTTGCGTGAAATGTAGGCGACTTCCTGGGTGCGGTTCTCAGATTTGCTGGGGCCGGCCACGAGCTGGAGATAATCGACAATCAGCAGGTCGAGCCCCTTTTCGGCCTTCATCCTTCGCGCCTTGGCGCGAATCTGCATGATGCTCAAAGCCGGAGTGTCATCGATGTAAAACGGCGCTTCCGACAGCCGGCCCAGGGCGGGCGTCATGCGGTTCCAATCATCTTTACTGGAAAAGCCGGTGCGGAGTTTGTGGCTATCGATGCGCGCCTCTGAGCAAAGCAGGCGGATGACCAGAGATTCCTTGCTCATTTCGAGCGAAAACATTCCCACGACCTTGCGGTTATTGATGGCCGCATGGGCGCCGATGTTGAGCGCCAACGCGGTTTTGCCCAGCGAAGGGCGCGCCGCGATGATGATCAGTTCTCCGGCCTGCAAGCCGGAGGTCATGTTATCCAGGTCTTCCAGTCCCGTTTCAATCCCCGTCACGCGTTGTCCGCGGTCGAACAGGACATCAATCTTCCCGAAGCTGGTCTTAACGATTTCGCGGATGGTCGCAAATCCCGACTGCACCCGTTGCTCGGCAATGTCGAAAACCTGGCTTTGCGCCAAGTCGATCAGCGTCTCGGGATCGTCCGTACCTTCGTAGCAGCGCGCCAGAACGTTGTTCGACGCATTGATCAAGCGGCGAATCGTTGATTTCTCTTTGACGATCCGGCAATACTCCCCCATCCCCGCCGTCGTGCCAATGGGGACACCGTCCGTGAGCGCCGCGAGGTAAGCCGCGCCGCCGGCCTTTTCCAACAACCCCTCTCTCGCCAGTTCCTCGGAGAGGGTCACCAAATCGATGACGCGATTCTTTTCCGAAAGCTCAGCCATTTTCTCGAAGGTATGGCGATGGGCTTCCGAGTAAAAATCCTCTTTGCCCAGGGTCTCGAGGGCGAAATTCAGCGCCGAATTATCGAGAAGGATCGAACCCAACAGGGCGCGTTCCGCTTCGAGGTTATGAGGAACGGTTCGGTCGCTGGCGGTGGCAGTCGGCATCGTAATATTATCAATTCTACACGATCTTCTGTGGTCTTACGGTTTGATGTTGGAGCGGTAAGTTTATCCGTCAACTGACGGACCCAATGGCGGCGCAGAGTCGCCCCGGCATTTAACTGTATCACCTCATGCTCTTCCCTAAAGCGGCATATAAGGGGGGGGATTGCGGAAATCTTGTGCAAAACCCGGGAAAGCTGTGAACAATCCTTGCCCTCCTGTGGATATTCGCCGCGCCACCGAGTATGTGGGTGGCCCGCTACAATTGCTTTTCCCCCAGCCCTGAAACGGGCGAAAGTCCGTAGCCCATGGCGTGAGCCATGGGAAAAGCGCCCCCCATCTTCACCGAGCCCCTTTAGGGGCGAAAGAAATCACCCCCGATGGAACGCCCCCTGGCATTTTCCCGCGGTGCGGCGCACGCGGGTGGTGAGGTGAAATCACCGCCATGATCCGTTCTTTCGCCCCTCCGGGGCTGGCGCGGCATTTTACAGGATTCCTTTACCCACGGCTTGCGCCATGGGCTACGGTCTTTCGCCCGCTTTGCGGGCTAGAGAAATCGCAACAAGTAGCGCAGCCCTGCGGTTCAAGGTGGCGCTACGATCCTGTGGATATTTGCTGGGGACAACTGGGAGAGGGTGCGGCCGGCCGGTTCAACGGGGGGATCGGTGAGCGCTGCTCCGCCCGCCCGGGTGGGAAGGCGGAGCAGGCGCCGCTATTCTTCTTTCGCTTCCGCTTCTGTGCCGGTTTCCGAAGCCTCAGGAGCTTCCGCGGCAGGAACCTCCGCAGCGACCGCTTCCTTGGGGGCAGCAGCGGTACGAGCGTTGTCCCGGGCCTGGGCTTCTGCCGCGGCCTGGATCTTGGCTTTGCTCTCCTCGTCGGGCTCAACATGAACCTTGACCGTGGCGGTCACTTCACGGTGGAGTTTGACCGGGACGTTGTACTCACCCAGCACCTTGATGGGCGTGGTGAGGGTGATCTTGCGCTTGTCAATGTGGTAGCCCTGGGCCAGGAGCTTTTCCGCGATGTCCATGGAGGTGACGGAGCCAAAAAGATTGCCCTTGTCGCCTGCCTTGCGGATGACGGTAACGCTGACGTCTTCGAGCAGCGTTGAGAGGTCGGCAGCATCCGCTTTTTCCTTGGCCTCAAGCTTGAGGAAGCGGACGCGTTGCTGGTCCACCCACTTGCGGTTTTGCGTGGTGGCTGCCACGGCAAGCTTTTTGGGCAGCAGGAAATTGCGGCCGTAACCGTCAGCCACTTTCACCAACTGGCCGCGGCTTCCAAGCTTATCAATATTCTCAAGAAGAATGATTTCCATATCAGAACTCCTGGTTAAGTACCGAAACTTGAAACTCGAAATTCGAAACTCGAAATTCGGCCTGTAGCGATTTGCGAATTTCGATTTTCGGCCACAGGCGAAGAGAGCACCGGTCACGGCATACGGTCGATCATCGACAGCAAACAATCCCCGTGTCCCGTTTCCCGAAT
Source organism: Acidobacteriota bacterium (assembly GCA_003165615.1). The sequence goes on from PLWR01000240.1 coordinate 6,002, forward strand.
CCCGTGTCCCGCTGTTTACGCTCCCGCCGCGAAGGGCAGCAGGGCGATGTTCCGGGCGCGCTTGATGGCTTCCGACAACGCGCGCTGGTGCGTGGAGCAGGTGCCCGTCAGGCGCCGCGGCAGGATTTTGCCGCGTTCGGCGATGAACTCACCCACCATGCGCACGTCCTTGTAATCGATGATGTCGATCTTCTCCGTACAGAACTTGCAGACCTTGCGGCGGCGAAAGTATTGCTTCCGGCCACCGCCACCACCACCGCCGCCCTCCCGCCGTGGGGGGCGTTCACCGGTGGGCGCGCCTTCTCTGGGAACTGGCATGATCATTAACTCCTTTATGCTTGCGCGTTCTCCGCGGGGGCGGAGGGCGCAGCGGGCGCGGGAGCAGGTGCAGGCTTGCTCCGGCGGCGCTTGGCCTCCTGCTTGGTCCGCAGGGTCTTGAATTTCGCGGCGCGCTGAAGAATGTCATCCGTGCAGACGGTCATGTTCTTAATCACGGCATCGGTCACCTTGAGGCGGCGCTCAAACTCTTTCACCGTATCTCCGGTGCCCTGCACGTAGAAAAGAACGTAAAATCCTTCGCGCTGTTTTTCCACGCGGTAGGCAAGCCGGCGGCGGCCCATCTTCTCCACCTTGTCAACCTTGCCGCCCGCCGATGTAACAACGCCTTCCATCTGCGTGATGAGCTTTTGAACTTCGTCATCCGCCACATCGGGCCGGACGATAAAAATCATTTCGTAATTACGCATGTGACCTCACGACTCGGAGGGCGGAACCCTCCGGTTAAAGCGATTCATCGCCTTTTGTACACCTTCGGAAAGAATCACGCGGACAGCCTCACTAGCCAGGTCGAGCATCTCCGCGACCAACTTTGTTTCTGCCGGGCGAAACGGCCGGAGGAGGTAGGAAACGTAATCCTCCACGGGCCGGTCCGGTTGTACGCCCATTCGCAACCGGACAAAATCATCTGCCTCAAGAGAGCCGATGATGGACTTCAAACCGTTGTGCCCGCCGGCGCTGCCGCGAGGCCGAACCCGTATCATGCCGAGCGGTATTTCGATCTCGTCCACGAGCACCAGCAAGTCACGCGGCGCGAGTTCGTAGTTCTGGAGCAGCCTTGCCACCGCCAAGCCGCTCAAGTTCATATACGTTTGCGGCTTCGCCAGCACCACGTCCTCGCCGGCGATTTCGGCGGAAGCCGTCAGGGCCTGCGCTTCGCGGCGCGACAAGTCCTTCCCACACGCTTCGGCCAAACGGTCGATGGCCATGAACCCCAGGTTGTGGGGCGTCAGGCGGTACTCGTAGCCGGGGTTCCCCAAACCGACGATCAGCTTCACGACAAACCCAAAACACGAAAATCGAAACTGAAAACTCGAAATTCGAAACTTGAAAATCGCGAGCACCGTGGAATTCTCGCCGTCGCATCTTGAGCCCGCACGAATAGAAAATCTGGACCTCGCACCGCCACGAATTTCGAGTTTCCAGTTTCGATTTTCGTGTTTCGATCTTCGGGCCGCCGTTATTACTTCTCCTTGCCTTTTTCTTTCTTCTCGCCTTTTTCTTTCTTCTCGCCTTTTTCCTTCTTATCTCCCTTATCTCCGCCGGCTTCTTCCTCCGCGCCTTCCTCTTCCGCCTTGCCCTTGCGAATGACCTCAGGCTCAGCAGGAGCCGCCTCAACGGTCTCTGCGGGCTTCTCCTCCTCCTCCGCCCTCGGGGCCACGACATGAGCCACGACGCGGTTCGAGTCGGTGAGCACTTTTACCTTGGGTCCTATGGGCAGTTCCGACACGCGCAGGCTTTGGCCGAGGGCAAGCGGCGTCACGTCCACGGTGATTCCTTCCGGGATGTCCTCCGGGAGGCACTCCACTTCCAGCTCGCGCAGCATGAACTCAAAGACTCCCCCCTCGACTTTCACGCCTTTGGGTTCACCGGTCACATGGATCGCCACCTTCAATCTCAACTGGGTGTCGAGAGCGATGCGCACCAGGTCCACGTGCAGCAATCCGCCGCGGATGGGCTCCGACTGCCAATCGCGAATCATGGCCCGTGCCGGCGCCTTGCCACGAACCTGCAAGGTGAAAATGGCGTTATGGCCGGACTCCGAATGGAGAATCTCGCGGATTCCAATGGGGTCAACGGAGACCGGGATGACCGGACCACCGCCGCCATAGACGATGCCCGGGATGCGTCCCGAGCGCCGCGTGCGCCGCGCTGCGTTCTTGCCAAAGTCCTCGCGGGGTTCGGCATCGACTGTTAATGCTTGACTCATAGCTTTCCACCTCTTGAAGACCGAAACTTGAAACTGGAAATTGGAAACTCGAAATTAGTCAGCCAGGCCGCGATTCTCGATTTCCAACTTCCATTTTCCAGTTTCTGATTTCCAGTTTCTGATTTCCTCTCTCCCTCAAATGAAGAGCTTGCTCACGGAAGTCTCATCATGTATGGAACGAATCGCGTCCGCCAGCAAATGGGCCACGCTCAAAACTTTAATCTTGCCGCACGCCTTGGCCTCGGGCGAAAGGGGAATCGAATTGGTGGCCACCACTTGCTCGATCGGCGCAGCGCAAATTCTCTCGATGGCGCTGCCCGCAAAGACCCCGTGTGTGCAGCAGGCATAGACTTTGGCGGCACCCTTTTCCATCAAGGCCCGGGCGCCCGAGGACAGGGTTCCACCGGTATCGATCATGTCATCGACAAGCAGGCAGGTCTTACCCTCGACTTCGCCGATAACGTTGAAGACTTCCACCACATGCGCGTCTTCGCGCCGCTTGTCGATGATGGCCAGGGGGATGTTCATGCGCTTGGCAAATCCCCGAGCGCGTTCCACGCCCCCGGTGTCAGGAGAAACCACCACCAGGTCCTTCAACTTCAGCCGGCGGAAATAACCCACCGTGACGGGTGTCGCGTAAAGGTGATCCACCGGGATATCGAAGAAACCCTGGATTTGCCCGGCGTGCAATTCCAGCGCCAGCACCCGGTCCGCCCCTGCCGACGTTAACAAATCCGCCACCAGCTTGGAGGAAATGGGAACACGCGGGCGGTCCTTGCGATCCTGCCGGGCGTAAGCAAAATAGGGCATCACGGCGGTAATGCGAGAGGCGGAAGCGCGACTGAGGGCGTCGAGCATTACCAGCAATTCCACCAGATTGTCATTCACCGGGCGGCAGGTTGGCTGGATGACGAAAACATCAGCCCCGCGCACGTTTTCGAGGATTTGCAACCGCACTTCACCATCCGGGAAGCGCCCCACCTGGGCCTCACCCAGCGGCACTCCCAATTCCTTGCAAATCTCCCTGGCCAACGCCGGATGGGCATTACCCGTGAAGATTTTCAGCGTGTGACGAACCCGCTGATTTTTCATTGCATCCTCGCACGCCTGCTTAACAATAAAATATAAGAATGAAACCTGGCTGGGAGGCCTGGATTCGAACCAGAGTTCCATGCTCCAAAGGCATGTGTCCTACCACTGGACGACCTCCCAAGAAATATTGGGTCATTGAATCATTGGGTCATTGATTCATTGAAAAGCCGTCCGTTGTCCGTGGCCAGTTGTCCGTTGCAAGCGAAAGCCGGGGCTCGAGGGTCTGAAGCCACTGACGACGGACAACGGACCACGGACAGCTTTTCAATGATTCAATAACCCAATGAATCAATGAACAAATAGTTCTCGGTGGTATTCGGCGCGCACCAAGGTGCGGGTCGGGAACAAAAGCCACCCATGGGGGATGAGTTTCGAGGCGCGAGCCATCTGACGAGACGAGGAAAAGAGGGCGTACACAGCAGACCCGCTGCCCGTCAAGGAGGCAACTTCGGCCCCGGCTCGGATAAGCTGGCGCTTCAATCGCGCCAACTCAGGCCACCTCGCGAAAACGACATGTTCAAAATCGTTCTCAGCCGGTCCCCAACTCATCAGGGGAAATTGTGGCCACGCACCGAATCTACCAATGTAAGCCCTTCCGGCCTGCTCTGTCAACCGCAAACCTGCCTGGCGATATGCTTCCGCGGTGGAAACCGAAAATCCCGGAAAAATGACCAGGCAATGGCGGGCAGGAAGATCGATGAGAGGATAGACCTCTTCCCCGCGGCCACAACCCAGAACGCGGCCGCCGAGAAAGAACAGGGGGACGTCAGAACCCAGCGCGGCGCCCAGATTCTGCCGCGCGGGGAAATCCAGACGGTCGCCGCTCAATCGCTCGAGGCCCAGAATCGTGGCCGCGGCATTGGTGCTGGCGCCGCCCAGGCCGCTGCCGAGCGGAATCACCTTTTCGATTTGAACCTGCATCCTGCCGCGCCAGCCGCGAGCTTGCGCCCATACTTCGCACGTGCGATAAACCAGATTACCGGGCCCGCTGGGAATCGCCGGGTTGTCGCAGGCGACGGTAATTCCCTTTCCGGCCCGAGAAAGGCTGATTTCCAGGCGGTCGTGCAGGGCGATGGTCTGGTAGATGGTGCGAAGTTCGTGGTAGCCATCGGGCCGCTGGCGCAGAATCTTGAGCCCGGCGTTGATCTTGGCGAAGGAGCGAAGGCGAAGTGTCTTTGGCAAGGTGAGCGCGCCGCCGGGCGGCCTAGCGTACGGCCAGCCCGAAGTTTGGTTGAGATGGCTCCGCGGGCAAAGCGCGGAGCTGGTTCCGGCAGGTGAATTCTACCTCAAAATAGAGAAGTGGCGGCGAGTTTACCTCGGCAGATGGCGGCGTAAAGCCGCCTCTACTCCGGAGATTTGGCTCGCCCCGCGTGGCTCTTGAGTTCATCGAGCTGCTTCTGCAGCTCCTTGGCCTGATCGGCGTCGAAATCACTGGAGACGGCATCAGGCCATTCCTTCAGGGCGCGCTGCCACTCTTCCTGGGCCCTGCCGGTTTTACCCTGGTGCAAATAGAGATTGCCCAAATGTTCGTGGATGGTCGGGTCGTTCTGAATTTTGCTCGCGGCCTTTTCCAAAGGATTCTCCGCCAGGTCGTAGCGGCCCATCTTGAAGTAGGCCCAGCCCAGACTGTCAAGGTATGCCGCGTTGCCCGGCTCGAGTTCCAGCGCCTTCTGAATATACTTGACCGATTCTTCCAACCTGACGCCGCGATCCGCCAGCATATAGCCGAGGTAGTTCGAGGCGGAAGAGTTCAGCGGGTCCACGGAAAGCACCTTTTTAAACGTCTCCTCCGCCTGGTCGTACTTCTTCTGCCGCTCGAAGATGGAGCCTTGCACGAAGAGCACGTATTCCTGGTCCTCCGGGGTCGGGCTCAGATCCAACGCTTTTTGAATCGCCTGTTCGGCGCCATCGAAGCGCTTGGCCTGCAAATAAATCTGGGCAATGGAAACATACAGGGAACGATCGATGGGGCGATGGGTGAGGAAGGCTTGAAGTTGCGCGACGGCCTCATCCACGTGACCGGCTTCCCCCAACAGGGTGGCGCGCGAAATAGACAGGTCCTGATTCTTGGGATAGGCCTTCACCGCCGCGTCCGCTTCCGCCAGGGCCTTATCCATCTGATGCTGCATGTGCAGAGTTTCAATGATCAACATCTCCGCGCGTGGACCCTGCACCGGCCCCAACGCCTGAATTTGTTTGAACACGTCCATGGCCTGGGTAAACTTCTGTTGGTCGCGGTATACCAAACCCAGCCGTTCGAGAAAAAGCGCCCGGTTGTTGGCTTCCGGCACCGTGTACTTGCCTTCGGGGCGTTCCGACTGCTTCACCAGCCCTTTCAGGATTTCCACGGCCTTGTCGTTGTTACCCACCATGGCTTCAAGCAGCGCCTGTTGATAGGGAATTTCCAGGTCATCGGCGCTCAAAGACCTGGCCTTTTCAAGTTCCTGGCGCGCGTCATCAAAGCGTCCTTCCTCACGATCAATCATCGCCAGGCGCTTGTAACTTAATCCGTCTTCAGGCTCGGTCTTCAGAACCTTCTGTAACTCTTCGCGGGCGGCGGCGTTCTTGCCGGCGCTCAAAAGCGCTTCCGCGTAATAGCGGCGGAGGTTGTTGTTGTCCGGCTCCTGCGCCAGCGCCTTTTCATAGATGCCGATGGCTTTGTCGTATTGCTGGGTCTGCGAGTAGGCGTAACCCAGCATGCCAAAAAGCTGGGAGTCCATATCACTTTCGGGAATTCTGGTGAGCGCTTCGATGGCTGGCTCAACCTCGCCCTGCTGGATGTAAATCTCCGCCAGGTTGGCGAGCCCCACCTTGGAATTCGGATCCTTCTGCAAGACTTTGCGAAACGCCTCTTCCGCCTTCTTGGGCTGGCTGTTAATACGATAGAGATGCCCCAGGAGCAGAAGGGAATCCATATCACCCGGCTCCACCCGGACCAGGGCCTCCAGATGCTCGATGGCCTTGGCCAGGTTTTCCTTGGGGACAGCGTTTTCCCCCTGGGTGGTATCCAGCATGTGATAGTAAATGCGCGACAACAGGCGGTGGGCGTCGGGGTAATCAGGATCCTTTTTCAGAACGTCCTCGGCGGCCTGAATACCTTCGGCGGTGTGGCCGGAGAGCGAATAAAGCTCGGCCAGTTCAACGCGCAGGAAGAGAGAATCCGGGTCCGCTTCAATGGCTTGCTTGTATTCGGAAACCGCGCGGTCAAGATAGTCGGAGCGGTTGGAGGTTTCGCCCAGCTCCTTGTATCGCCGCGCCAACATGAAATGATAGTAAGAATTGGCGTGGTCAGGAGCGGCCGTGGCCGCCGCCTTGCCACCGGGACCGGAAGCTTGATCCGGAGTTACCGGCTTGGGCTTCTTCGCTGCCCACAAACTCCCCACCAACATCGCATAAAGACCTACTCCGACCACAATCTTCCTGCCGTGTCTTTTCATGGTTCCTTTCAGCCCTGCCAAGTCATGGATTGTAAAATTATCCCATAAGCATATAGAGGTGTAAAGGAACAACCGGGTTGTACCGGAAAGGCTGAAGTTTAAAGGGTAAAGGATAAGGCATTTATCCTTTACCCTTTGTCCTTTACCCTTTTCAGTTGGCAACTTCCCATCAACGGGGACCCTTCAAATCCTTCCCCGCAGCTTCTCCCATGCCAGCCCCAGGTATTCATAAATCGCAATTTGCGACTGGTAAAGCTTGTAGCCATCAGGAGCGAGATCGTCGGGCTCCAACCGGCGGTAGGGAGCAAGGTAATCCGTGGGAGCGGCAATCGGCTGCATGCCTCTCTTTCGGAAAAGTCCCATGGCGCGCGGCATATGCGATGCCGAGGTCACCAGAATGAAGGGTTGAGGACCAACAATGGGCGCAATTTGTTGGCTTTCTTCCTCCGTATCGCGCGGCGCCGCAAGCTGCTGGATGTCCGTCATGCTCACACCGAGCGCCTCCGCCATTTTCGCCATGCCCTCGGCCGAGTCGGGGCCTCCCGAAAGGATCAGTTTACTGCCGGGTATTTCATCGTGCAGACGTACGCCCTCAATCAAACGCACCATCAGGTGGGAAGCGATGTGGCTGCTGATCGGGACATGCGGATCATCGTTCGCCAGCCCTCCCAAAACCGCGATGAAGGTTATGGCCGGAGCCCCCGGCCCGCTGTGAACAACAACCAGAGGAGGATAACGGTGTTCCAAAGGACGAAGAAGAGCATTGGAAGAATAGATATTGCTAAACCCCAAAAGCACCACCGCCCCGCAGGTGACCAGCGCCTTCCCCGCGCGCTGCCGTCGCGTAAACCAGAGCAGGAACAATCCCACCAACAGGAGTTCCATGGATAAGGGTACGGGAAATAGGAAGCGGGAAATAACCTTCTTCATGAGGAACATGGGGTTGGAAACTCCTGTCAAGAAGCTTTAGAAGATGATGATAACACCGGGGCTGTTCAAATTAACCAACTCTTCCGCCTAACTCTTCACCGCCTAACTCTTCCGCCTAACTCTTCACTTGCTTTGCGGGTGGAACGGGTGTATACAGCCGCTAGCCCTAGATTCGGTCAAGATTGCAAATTGTGAAGAGTTGACATTTGGAGATCCTTTCGTAGATCGGTCAATTGGAAGGCGGATCTCTCCTGCGATGCCTGCACGGCAGTGAGCATGAGGTGCGGGATGGTTGGGGCTTCTCGGTTCAGTAAAGTTTCCCAGGCGAAATTCCCTCAGACGCTGCGCGTCTGATTTGAAATCCAAATTAACTAAGGAGAAATTTCATGAGAACACTCCCCCAGCGTCTGTCGAAGCTGACGCTTGTTGCTCTATCCCTTCTTGCCAGCCTCCCCCTGCTGATGGCAGTCCCCGCCTTCGCAGACGACTATCCCGGTGGAACTACGGGAGCCGCAGTGATGGGCGCCTTCTTTCTGGTCATGCTCGTGATCATGATCGCCGCCTACGTCTACTTTGCCTTGGCACTGAAGACCATCGCTGAAAAGACCAACACCGAGAACGGCTGGTGGGCCTGGGTCCCCATCCTCAATATCATCCTGATGTTGAATATCGCCAAGAAACCGATCTGGTGGATTATTCTTTTGATGATCCCACTGGTCGGCCTCGTAATGGCGATCATCGTCTGGATGGCCATCGCCGAAGCCCGCAACAAGCCAAGCTGGTGGGGAATTTTGTTGATCATCCCCTTCATTGGCATGATCGTCCCCGGCTACCTGGCCTGGGCAGACTGAGCGCAACAAAATAGCTTTGAGGTGCCCTGGCGCTCCGCAAAATTGCTTTCCTTTCTCCCCAAGGGAGAGTAATTTCTCTGGCGCGCGGTTCAGCTCCGTTGCCATCCGCACCGCGAGCCTCAGCCGAGTTACCAAGACTCTTGGCACAAATCATAATGGATATGGGGGACTCAAATGAAACGACGGACATTCATCCAAAGCTTCGCGGCGGGCGCAGTGACCCTGGTGGGCCTCAAGCCCCGGCTCGATCTTCACGCGGAAACCGCCGACGCGCTGAAAGCGGCATTCCAGCAGCCGCCCGACGGCGCCCATGCCAAAACGTGGTGGCATTGGATGAATGGCAATGTCACTACCAAGGGCATCACGCTCGACATCGAGGCCATGAAGCGTGCCGGCATTCGCGGCTTCCAGATTTTCCAGGTGGGCACCGGCATTCCCAAAGGGCCCGTGCCCTACAGCAGTGCCGAACACGCGCGCCTGCTCCAGCACGCCGCCCGGGAAGCTGACCGCCTGGGAATGGAATTCGACATCATGAATTGCCCCGGCTGGTCTTCCAGCGGCGGCCCCTGGATCACGCCCGAATACTCGATGAAGCAATTCATCTGGAGCGAAACCCTGGTCCAGGGCGGCCGGCAGGTCACGATGCCGCTCGCGCAACCGTTCACCAAGCTCGATTATTATCGCGATGCCTTCGTGCTCGCGTTCCCCGCGCTCGAAAGTGAAGGCCAGGCGTGGCAGCAATCTGCCCGCAGGGTCAGCACCCACACGGGGCCGGTTCTCGAAGGATCTGAACTCAGCGTGACCCCCCGGAATGCCATCGCAATTCTGCCCACAGCTCCCGGCGAGGCGGCTTACCTGCAGTTTGAATTCGCCGCCCCCTTTACCGCTCGCTCCCTCAGGTTTTACACCCACCCTGCGCCGGGCGAGCCTCAGCCTCCCCACCACCCATCTCCCAATTGGCTGGAAGCTTCTGACGACGGCGTTCAGTTCCGAAAGATTTGCGACATTGATTTGGGCGGCACCGGTCAGGAAAGGGTGGAGTTCCCCTGCACGGCAAGTTTCCCGGCGGTGCAGGCAAAGTTCTTCCGCATTGTCTCCCCCTACGCGCTCGCCATTTCGGATGTCCAATTCAGCGGTGCGGCGCGCATTCCCAATTGGACTCGCCAGGCCAATTTCACTCGCTCCCGCGGGTTCACCGTGGAGACGGGAGAAATACCGCGCGGCTCCATCATCGATCCTGCCAACGTCATGGATATCACCCCGCACATGGATGCCAGGGGCAATTTGAGCTGGGACGCGCCGGCGGGGACGTGGACGGTGCTGCGCATCGGGCAAACCACCACCGGCGTTCAGAATCATCCCGCTCCCGACGGCGGATTAGGACTGGAATGCGACAAGTACAGCCGCGCCGCCTACGATTTTCATTTCGACCATTTCTTCGGAGACATATTAGAAGCGCTCGGCCCGCTGGCGGCTCGGGGATTGGCGGGCGCAGTCATCGATAGTTACGAAACGGGAATGCAGAACTGGACGCAGGAATTTCCGCAGGAGTTCCAGAAGCGCCGCGGCTACGATTTGCGCAAGTATCTGCCCGCCATGACCGGCCGCATTGTGGAGAGCCCCGAGGTTTCCGAGCGCTTCCTATGGGACATTCGCCGCACCTGTGCTGACCTGATGGCTGACAACTATTATGGCCGTTTCGCCGAGCGCTGCCACGAGCACAAGATGAAAGCTTACGCCGAACCTTACAACAGCGGGCCCTTTGAAGAACTTCAAAGCGGCGCGCGCCTGGATGTGCCCATGGGCGAGTTCTGGGCCGGCCAGGGAAATAGTTCCATCGCCTACAGCGTGAAACTTGCCAGCTCCATTGGGCACCTGTTCGGACAGCCCGTGGTGGGCGCCGAATCCTTCACCGGCGACCAGCGCTTCGCCATGTGGCAGAACTATCCCTATCAGTTGAAGGGCCAGGGCGATTTGATGTACACGCAGGGGCTGAATCAGTTCATCTTCCACCGCAACGCCATGCAGCCCCACCCCACCGCCCGTCCCGGCATGACGATGGGGCCGTGGGGATGGGAATGCGACCGCACCAACACCCTTTACGAAGGTCTTACGGGCTGGCTCCAGTACGCTGCCCGCACCCAGAACATGCTGCGCCAGGGAACGCTGGTGGCTGACCTGGTCTACTACGCGGGGGCGGAAGTCCCCGTGGATACACCGGTATTTCCCGACCAGTTGATGCCCACGCCCCCCGAGGGCTATTACTACGACGTTACCAATGAGGAAGCCATCCTGACCCGCATGAAAGCTGAGGACGGCCGCATCGTCCTTCCCGACGGCATGAGCTACGGCGTGCTGATTCTTCCTGAGGACAACCGCTTGAATTTGGAATTGCTGCGCAAGGTTCGCGACTTGGTGAAGGAAGGCGTCGCGCTGGTCGGTCCCAAACCGGAAGTTAATCCTGGGCTCACGGGATATCCCAATAATGACTCGGAATTGCGCCGGATTGCCGATGAAGTTTGGGGAAATCTCGACGGCTCGACCGTCACCGAACGGAAGTACGGTAAGGGCCGGGTGTTTTGGGGACTGACGCTGGCGGAGGTTTTGGGCAAGCTGAATACCCAACCCGATTGCGATATCACCTCGCGCTCGGGCGACGCTCCCATTAACTTCATCCATCGCCGCGTGGGTGACGCGGAGGTGTACTTTGTCGCCAATCGCCGGCGCCGCGCGGAAGAGCTGGTCTGCACCTTCCGGGTCAAGGGCAGGCAGCCGGAACTGTGGAACCCGGAAACCGGCGCGATCAAACATCTCAATATCTACAAGCAGACCGATGCGGGCATCCGCGTTCCGCTGCAACTTGGTCCGGCGGAATCCGTGTTTGTGGTATTCCGCTCCCCCGCCCCCAAACAGCATTTTGAAGCCATCACCAGGGATGGCAAAACCATCGCCGGAACTGATCCTTTCCCCGCATTTCAAGCCGGGCGCCAGCGTGAGGTGACGAACGAATTCACCCTGAGTGTTTGGGCCAAGCCCGACCTGAACGTGATCCTGCCACCGCAGGGTAATCACAGCGAAGCAGCGCCCATGCGCAGCCTCGTGATCTCTCCGGCCGAGGGCGACACGCTGTATGACACCTATCATGTGTCCTGCGGACTCGCGGTGGGCCGCAACGGGGTGGCCGTCATCGAGCGCTCGAGCGGCGATTGGTTCACCGTGCTCTCCGTTGCCATGCCCATTGCGGGCTGGGCGCACGTAGCGTTGGTTTACCGGGACGCTGCTCCGTCGTTGTATGTGAATGGCAAGCTCGTTGGCCGCGCCGAGGCCTCCGGGGGCAGAGTCATCCATCCCGGCCTGGGTGATGCGCGCGAACGCGACGGCGCCGAATACTTCGACGGGGATATGAACGATCCAGAACTTTTTACGGAAGCGCTGGGGGAGGACCGCATCCGGCAGATGGCGGCGGGCGCCATCCCTAGCCCCATCGAGCCTCCGGATGTGGAATGGGCGGGCGGCGCAACTTTCGACCATCTCTTTTGGCAGGATGGAATATACAAATTGGTCGACGCCGTGGAGAAAACACCTGTAAAGATTTCGGGAATTGGCAAGCCACTGGAAATTGCCGGACCGTGGCAGGTCAGCTTTCCGCCCAATCTCGGTGCGCCGTCGGAGGTGACGCTGCCCGAATTGATTTCCCTCCATCAGCACCCCAACCCCGGCGTGAAATACTTCTCTGGGACAGCAACCTATAGCAAGCAGATAAGCATTCCGGGTGGCGCCACTTCAGATGACCGGCGGATTTACCTGGACCTCGGCTGGGTTCACGTGATGGCGCAGGTTCGCGTGAATGGCCGGGACCTCGGCTTGTTGTGGAAGCCGCCCTTCCGGTTGGACATCACTGGTGCGGTTCAGCCCGGTGCCAATAAGTTGGAGGTCCTCGTCACCAATAATTGGATCAATCGTCTGATCGGCGATGAACAGTTGCCGCCGGAGAATGAGTACATGCCCGATGGGGCAATCAAAGTTATCCCGGACTGGTATCTCCAGGGCAAGCCCAAGCCTTCCGGCGGGCGAACCACCTTTGCGACCTGGAAGCATTTTGATAAGGACTCACCATTGTTGGCGTCGGGGCTGGTGGGACCGGTCCGGCTGCGAACGGCGGTTCGATTGGAGGGGGCCTCATCTTCCTAGTGCTTAGTTGCAGCAGTTAGCGATCTTATTTTGTCGGGG